>JAGMCF010000017.1 GCA_023129415.1 Candidatus Cloacimonadota bacterium | reverse complement strand
AACTATTGAGCCACGAAGATACACTAAGTTTCACTAATGTTTTTTCTTTGATTCAATTTTTGTATTCATTTGTGTTTATTGGGAGTTAGATTTATTATACTTATCAGTTCTGATATATCTTTTCCATTCTAACTTTCCATGACTGCCAAAATTTATCAACAATCCAACTTTCATTCCTGTTGCTTTTAAATAATTTATAATTTGTGCTTCTTCAATTTTTGATAATTGAGGAATACACTTAAGTTCCACTATTATTTTACTGTATCCAACATAATCTGCGACAAATTTTTTATTAAGTTTTTGCCCTTTGTAATAAATGGGTATCTGAATCTGTGTTTCATGTGGTATTTTTCTTTTAGTTGACTCAATTACCATTGCTTCATCGTATACTGATTCAAGAAATCCTGAACCAAGTTCTTTATGAATTTTCCCGACTCGTCGGGACAGCACCAATTATTTGATATACTTCCTTCTCGTATAGCAAATCTTTTCTCATTTTTTATAATTTAGTGTGCCTTCGTGTATCTTCGTGGCTACATCATTTATTCCATTTCGGTTTTCGTTTTTCAAAGAATGCACTCATTCCTTCCTGCCCTTCATTGGACATTCGCATTTTTGCGATAACTTCTGCTGTATATTTACCTACCTTTTCCAAACTCATTTCTGGAACTTTTCTTAATAATTCTTTACATTTTTGGATAGCTACAGGTCCACTTGATACTAACTGCTTTACTAAATTTTCAACAATATCATCAATTTTATCGAAAGGTGCAACAAAATTCACAAGACCTGCTTTGTTTGCTTTTTCTGCAGTCATTCTTTCACCTGTAAGGAAAAACTCCCTGCATCTTCCTTCACCACATTTCTTTACAACATAAGGTGATATGCAAGCAGGAATCAAGCCGAGTTTTACTTCACTGAAACTGAATCTTGCTTTTTCAGATGCAACTGCAATATCACATACTGCAACAAGCCCTGTCCCTCCACCAATCGCGGTCCCATTTACTCGAGCAATTGTTGGCTTTGGCAATGAATAAATTTTATAAAACAATTCTGAAAGTGCCAAAGAACCTTTTAAATTATCATCATAAGAATAATCCTTTACTTTGCGCATCCAGTTTAGGTCAGCACCAGCACAAAAGGATTTTCCTTTGCCCGTCAAAATCACAACACGAATATCAGCATCTTCTTTGATATCATCAAAAACAGCGGACAGTTCGTTTATCATCACATTATTGAATGCATTATGAATTTCAGGGCGATTTAGAATGATATAGGCAATGCTTTTTTCTACTTCATATAAGATTGTTTCAAATTTACTCTTTACCATATTCTGACTCTCCATCTTATTCATCAAATATCAAATGCAAAATTTTATTATTTGGGCTTTGACATTAATTTGACATTTGTCCACCAGCTGTCGGATGGAATTTGTAATTTAATTTATTCGCCTTTCGTTTTTGTTCTTATCGGTTCAATCAATAATATCCATGCTGGCTTTTCTGTGCGAGAGCGATGTCTTGTTCCTTTTTTAACAAGATAACCTTCCATCTCATTAAGTTCTATAGAACCATCTTCAGTATCAATAAAAACCTTACCCTTAAGAACCAGAAAAAATTCATCTTCATTACGATGCGTATGCCAGTTATAGGCACCCTCTATCTTTGCAATTCTAAGAGCAGCTCCATTTATAAAAGCAACATTTCGGGGCTCCCAAGTTTCCTTAATTTCCTTAATTATTTTTAGAAGATTAATCTTCTTCATTCAAACCTCCAATTTAAATACAAATGCCTAAAAGTCCAAAATTACTAAATACCTAAAAATTAAGATGGCTAAAATCTAAAATTCTTATATACCTAAAACTAAAAAATAACTAAAAGATCTAAATTTTTAAAAGCCTAAAATTAGTTAAAAACATTTAGACATTTAGACATTTAGATATTTAGATATTTAGATATTTTACATTCTAAATACTCCAAATTTATGCTCAGGAATTGGAGCATTCAAGGACATTGATATAGCAAGACCAAGTATATTTCTCGTATCGGAAGGGTCAATAATTCCGTCATCCCATAATCTTGCTGTAGAATAATATGCACTGGATTCGTTCTCATATTTCTCAAGAATTGGTTTCCTTATATATTCAATCTCTTCCTGTGTGAGCTTCTTACCCTCTCTTATTAACGCTTTTACTTTAATATCTGTCAAGACACCAGCAGCTTGCTCTCCTCCCATAACACATATTTTAGCTGTAGGCCACATCCATAAAAGTCGTGGTCCATAAGCACGACCGCACATTCCATAATTACCAGCTCCATAAGAGCCACCAATGATAATTGTAAATTTTGGAACCTGAGCATTAGCAACAGCATGAACTAATTTTGCACCATCTTTTGCAATACCCTGGTGTTCAAATCGCTTTCCAACAATAAATCCAGTGATATTCTGCAAAAATAAAAGAGGGATCTTCCTTATGGAACACATAGTCACAAAGTGAGCACCTTTTTGTGAGGACTCCGAAAATAGAACTCCGTTATTTGCCAGTATACCAACAGGGTAACCCATTATCTTTGCAAAACCACAAACCAGAGTTGGGCCATAAAGTTCCTTAAATTCGTGAAATTCACTACGGTCAACTATTCGTGCAATAACTTCTCGCATATCGAATGACTTTTTAAGGTCCTTAGGAATAATCCCATACAATTCTTTGGGATCATACTCTGGGTCTTCTGGTTGAGAACGGTCTAATGGATATTTTTGTGAGGATGATAGATTTTCTACAATATTTCTTGTTATTTCAATAGCATGTTCATCATTTTCAGCGTAGTGGTCTGCTACTCCTGAGATTCTGCAATGGACATCAGCTCCACCAAGTTCTTCTTCAGTTACAACTTCGCCGGTTGCAGCTTTAACAAGAGGTGGACCACCAATATAAATTGTTGCCCCTTTAACCATAACTACTTCATCACTCATTGCAGGTTGATAAGCACCACCTGCTGTACAGAATCCGACTACAACAGAAATCTGAGAAATATTTTCTGCAGACATTCGGGCTTGATTATAAAAAATTCTACCAAAATGTTCTTTATCAGGAAATGTTCCAACCTGAAGTGGTAAAAAAATACCTCCCGAATCAACAAGATAGATACAGGGCAGTCTATTCTCAATAGCGATTTCCTGTGCCCGAAGATGTTTTTTAATTGTTTCGGGAATATAAGTTCCTCCCTTAACTGTTGCATCGTGAGCAATGATCATAACTTCCCGATTTTTAACAACTCCAATTCCGGTAATTATTGCTGCTGAAGGATGTCCATTTTTATACATATCCCAGGCAGCTAATGGACTTAATTCTAAAAATGGTGTATCAGAGTCAAGTAGTAGTTTCAATCTCTCGCGGACAAAGAGTTTACCTCTTTTCTTATGCTTTTCATGCATATAATCAGGTCCACCCTTTTTAACTAATGTAAGACGTTCTTTTAGTGTTTTAACTGCATCTTCCATTATATTTATATTTTCTTTAAATGCTTGACTATTTGTATTTATTTTTGATTCGATTTTGTACATAATTTTTTAATCCATTACTTTTTATTTATTATTTTTACTTCAAATAAAGTATGATGCTAATAGTAATTGAAATCTTCGATATCCATGTTATTTTATTCCTTAATCTTTTTTAGAAAGTTATCTATTTCGCTTTTGAATGTTTCATTTTCACTCTTCTTCCCGAAATAAATCGGTACTATGTAGAATGAACCTTCACATGTTCTTATTTCTAAGAATTATTGCATCCATCTTTCTTACCATATAACCTAGAAAATTCCATAAGCGACGAATGAAAATTTATCGTCCCGATTATTGGGACTTCTTTATTACTGCGTAGTCCCGACCAGTCGGGATATTCCGATGCTAACCGAGTATCAGACTACTCAAAATATGGATGAGGAACAATAGGTAATTTCTTGGGCTTTGCTCCAGCTTGAATAAGTTCCATTTCTTCTATCACAACTGATGGAGCAACAATAGAGATAGGAAGCTCGCCGGCAAACAGACCCCGTCTTATAAAACTATTGACCACCTTTTCTTCACTGCTAAGCACAATATCTCGTAATGTTTTATAGATAACCCCTTCAAATTTCAATCCACGAATTGGCTCAGTATGTCCATCAATGTATAATCTATACCCACACATAGGTTCGGATAGCAGTTTCTTCTTCTCCCCTCCCATAAAAGAGAAAAAGAAACTACTCATCTCGTCAGCATCTTTTGGCATATTTCCTTTAAGTCTTGTTACTACTATTCCATATTCGAGTTTCACATCTTTTAGTAGTTCAATAAATTCTTCCTTTACATCTTTATTAGCTTTAGCATTCTCTATAATCAAATTAGCAACCCTACCAACCGGCGGGTCGCCGAGGCTACGTGCATGTCCATTTGTCTCTTTTATATCTTTTGTAGGTACACGACTCATAAGGAAAGAAGCAACTTTACCCGATTTTATTAAATCCACCTTTTGAGCAATTACTCCTTGCTCATCCACTTGAAAACTACCTATAAGAGGTGTTGTTTCCCATTCAGTAATTGTTGGATCGTCATATACAGAGAAACTCTCTGGCAATACACTACGACCAAGCTTCTCAACAAGAAAACCTTCATCAGAGAGAGACATTTTCTCGGATTGTTCACTCTCATATAATGGGGGCCTTGGATTGGATAATCCTTTACCAATCATTTCATAAAAAAGTTGCCCACAGGCATCACCTGTGAAAAGAACAGGTCCCACATATTCCTCAGATTTTATCACTGACTGAGTATTTGAAAAATCTGTTGCAAACTCAACTATACGAGTGTGAAGCATCCCTTTATCTGGAAGGTCATTTATTGTTTGTCCATAAAAACCAATCATATCTTTCAGTTCCTCACCATCATCTGATTGTATCCTTGCATATACTTCTAAGTAAGTGACTGGTTCATTACATATATGCCTGCTGCCCTCGCTATCAACAAAATATCGGTAAGTAATTCCAGTTTTCAACTTTAGCTTGGACATTTGTATTTTCTCAAAATCCCGAAATACCTTAGAAAGCTCTGCAAGAAGATTCTCTAATTCCTTTTGGGTTACTTCCAACTTCATAAGTGGTTCTTCATACACAGTCGGTTTTACCTTTGTAAAATCATCTTGTCTATCCTTTATTAGACGATTTTCAACCGTTGCATGCTTTTTTGATAGGTTCTCAAGTTCTCGTTTATATCTCTTATCGGTGGAAAGCCACATTTTATAACGAATAGCTTGGTAGTCATCTTCCAGAGGGAGTGTAACAACGCCTTCTGTGCCAAATGTAAATGAGTACCAAGTGCCAGCCACAAAATTACTATTGTCAAACTCGTAGTTCCCGACCCGCAAATCTATAATCAAATTTCTTTCTTTTGAATAATCACTCGCTGTTATAGCACCAAAACTTGCTTCAACAATTAATTCCTCGGATTCCTTAACCTTATAGGCTACATAATACGGACGAGCCATCTCCTCCATCCAAAGATTTTCAATTGTGCGATTAAGTTCATCCTCCATTGCTTTTAATAATACAGACTCTTTGGCTTCAACGGTAAACGATAATAGAAGTAATACTAAAAATGCTAATTTAAACACTCTTCTAAACATCTTAAACTCCTTCATTTTTTCTACTCATATAATGGAGCAGGCAATAATGGTGGCTTATCTTGAGCCTTTTCTTTCTTCTCTACCTCTATCTCTTCAACAAGTATAGATGGAGAAATTGCTGAAACAGGCACTAACCCAGATTCTGCTCCACAGGTTCCATTAAATGGCTTGGTGTCGTCACCTGTTGCTATAATTTTTCCAAAACTTGCAAGTGGAGTGCCAACAATATCCACACCTCTTACTACCTCTTCTCGTCCATCAGGATATAAACGAGATACAAGCAATGGAATCACTTTGAAGGTTTGCGGAAAATACCGCCCAAGCATAGTAAAACCTCCTGAAATATCATAAAATATGAGTCCATATGGCTTGCCTTGTTTCTTGCACTCCTCAATTAATAACTCCTGTAATTTTTTGTATGGTATCGGTTTCTTTGTCTCAACAATTAAGTTGCCTTGTCTACTAACTACCTTACGACCATGTTGTCTTCTCCCGTGACCATTAGATTTGGGAAAGCTTTCAATTGGAGAACGAGACATCAAGAAATTCTTCAATATACCATCCTTAACGATAGTAACTCGTTCACCTGGCACACCTTCATCATCGTATTTATAATAACCACGAAGTTCTATACCATTTGATTCTTTCAGAGTTGGGTCATCATATACCGACAAGAACTCTGGCAATATTTTTTCACCAACCTTATCTGTAAAGGTCTGTCCAAATTCTTCGCTCTTTTGACGATGTCCTTCTATCCGATGACCGAATATTTCGTGAAAAAATACTCCACTTGCTTCATTTACCAATATTGCTGGTCCAGTATAAGGCTCGGTTAGAGGTGCATCACGCAATGCCTTTAAATTGGTAATCAAGGAATCAAGTGCATAACTTATCTCATCTTCTGTGGGAAGATTGAAGAAGCCGTGGGCATCAAATCCCTTGTGAAGAAATAATTCCATACCATCATCGGCTATTGTTTTCGAATATATCCAAACTCTACAAAGCACTAAACCTTCCTTTATTATTGTGCCTTCACTGTTCACAAGATATTTATTAGTTACATTTGCCCTTAATCCTACACTGCAATCATGTATCCATGAATATTTCTTAAACTTTGAGGAAATCCTCTTTAACTTCTCACACCATTTTTCGTGGTCATATTCTAAATCAACCTTCGCACCTAAATACTCTTGTGAAGCAACTTTTGAGAAGTCCGGCGATGTATCTCTTTTAGCCACTTTCACAATCTCATCTGTCTTTACTTTTATGAATCTCTCCCGGGCTTGCTTAAATGCACGGTCTGTCTCTTTCCATATAATTGATTTTATAGCATCAGAGTTATCCTCAAGAGGAAGCTCTGCTTCATGTGGCATATACATATAAAAATCAAATCCAGCTCCTCTTATTTCATGGGTATTGTCAAGTTTGTAGCTCCCTACCCGCGCATCTACTGTGAGATACCTTCTCCGCTTAACCTCGTCTTTTTCTATTGCCCCATATGAAGCACTTATATTTAGTTTGTGTTCATCGGTCACTGCATATTGAAGAAAATAAAGTGATGTTTCCTCTGCATGCTCAAGCAATTCAAATGAACGAGTAAGTTCACCCTCCATTGCTTTGAGTAATATATCCTCTTCTGCTACTAGCTGTACTGCTTGCAAACATATACACACAAATACTATAAGAAACAATTTAACTCTTGTCATTTTTTCCTCCTTCTTTTCCATGCTTCATCCTCCTCAGGAATTAGCCAATCCTTTTTAAGAGATGTTTCACTTGCTAATGCGAGTTCCATCTTTTGTTCCAAAGCCTTAGTCTCTAAAAATCGGATAAAATCTAGTATCTCTATAAGGTAGTGCTCAGGAACATTTTCTATCTCCTTGGTGATTAATTTTTTCGCTTCCATTTTTCCACCTCTCTAAATTTATTTTACAATCCTTATATTTAAAACAATTTCCGATAACTTGTTTATATACAAACTTAGAGTTATATATATTCACTATCCACCTATTGGCGGATGAAAAATCATCAAAATAGACTGTTTAAACTAAACAAGAACTGCCTTATAACCATAGCAAATTATACCTGTTTTACCTTCTTCTTGGATTTTCCTGAAAACAAGTTTTACAGAATTTCCGATTTCTAATTTTTCAGGATCACAATCCACAACTTGAGTTGTTATTTTCACTCCATTTTCAAGTTCTACAATTGCAATTGCATAAGGAACTTCAGATTCAAACTGTTGAGGAGCAACTCTAATAATAGTGAATGTAATGATTTTTCCATTTTCAGGTAATATCACTTTCTCGAAATTCTTAGAACCGCACTCTGGACAGATTAAGCGTGGCGGGAATAATATTTTTCCGCATTTCTTGCATTTCTCTGCTTCTAATCTGTATCTTTGCGGTATCTCTCTATGATATCTTGGTGATGGCATTTCTCCTCCATAAAAATAAATTTCTAAAATTCAAAATGACTAAATTACTAAATAAATCCAAAAAAATCCTAAATATCTAAATGACTAAACAAAATCTAAAAATCCAAAATTGCTAAATTTCTAAAAATCAAAAACCAAAAAATAATCATTTTAGTATTTTAGCATTTTAGTTCTTTAGTATTTTATTTTTTCAGACATTTGTAGATTATTGTTGATAAGATTTTTATCAATTCAAGTGATTCATCCAAAAGAGGTTGAACTATCTCTCTTTGCAATAATTTCCTATCTACAATTAACCTCAACCAATATCTCGATTCTTTGCATTCCTTGAAAGAAATATCTACTCTATAAATGAAATCATTTAAAGTTAGTGAACCATCAGCTTCTTTCCCGATATATATCGGGACACCAACTGATGAACCTGCTTTTAGTAATTGCCTTTTGATAATTCTAGCTTCATCAGTATTTGGTAGCTTTGAACATAATTCGAATATTCCTAATGCAAATTTATATGTTCTTTCCCGAAGTTCCTTGCTGATACTGAATTTCTTTTGTAAATTCTTACTCATTTTTTTATTGGATTTTTTTAGATTTTTAGTATTTTAGTTGTTTAGTCATTTAGCTTCTTCAGTATGTGAACTACTGATGATGCTCCAGAACCACCCATATTCTGTGCTAACCCTATTTTTGCATTTTTGATTTGTCTTTTCCCTGCATTTCCTCGCAACTGTTCCACGATTTCAATTGCTTGAGCTGCTCCTGTTGCACCAACAGGATGTCCTTTTGATTTCAACCCACCAGAAGTATTAATAGGCATCTTTCCTTCTAATGAAGTATGACCTTCTTCAGTAAATTGTCCACCTTTTCCTTTTTCAACGAATCCAAGTTCTTCTATGATGCATAATTCAGCAATGGTGAAGCAATCATGAACCTCGGCAACATCAATATCTGATGGTTTTATTCCGGCTTTTTTGTATGCTTTTTCTCCTGAAACTTTCACTGCATTCAAAGTGGTGATGTCCTTGCGTTGATGCAAAGCTAATGCATCTGTTGCGGCTTCAGATGCAATAATTTTGATAACAGGTTTATTTAGCTTCCTTGCTATTTCCAAAGGTGCTAAAATCAGACATGCTCCGCCATCAGACACAGGAGAACAGTCCAGAATCGTGAGTGGGTCAGCAACCAAAGTCGCATTCATCACTTGTTCCAATGTGACTTTTCTCGGGAATTGAGCATTCGGATTCATTGAGCCATTATAATGATTTTTTACAGATACTTGGGCAAGTTGCTGGCGGGTAGTTCCGTATTTATGCATATGTGCTTGAGCTATCAAAGCATAAAGTCCTGGAAATGTAATTCCTTGATAAACTTCATATTCCTGATCTGCAGCTGTGGAAAGTGCATAAGTGGCATCCGCACCATCGGTCATTTTTTCTACTCCACCAACCAACACGATATTACTATTCCCTGAAGCGATATCAAGAATACCCTGATGAATAGCCATTCCACCCGAGCAACACGCGGATTCTACCCGCAAAGCAGGGATGGGGGCAACTCCCAAATAATCTGCCATCAAGGCTCCAACATGCTCTTGACCTACAAAAAGCCCAGAGGTCATTGTGCCGACATACATTGAATCTATGTGGTCAACCCCTGCATCGTCAATTGCTTTCAAACCTGCTTCAACAAAAATATCTCGGAATGATTTTGTCCAAAGTTCACCGAACTTGGTCATTCCACAACCAATTACACATACTTCACGCATTTTTCACCTCTTATTCAATTTTTTAGCCACAAAGACACGAAGACACAAAGAAGGCACAAAGAAAAAAGAATTTATTTCAATGCCTTCTAGGAACTTTCGTGCTTTGCTTTTCACACTACTAAAATATCCACCGCAAAGTCGCAAAGACGCAGAGAAAAAAATCTATCTTTGTGTCTTCGTGCCTTTGTGGTTGCGCTTTATTCGTTCATAATGATCTTTTCGCGGAATTTCGCGTATTGACCATAATCTAAATAAATTTGATTATTCTCAAGCATATCTCGTAGTTTTTCTGCTTTATCTCTAACCTCGTTGATTTTTTCAGTTACTTTGAAGATAAAAGCATCACTTCCAGCACCTGAACCAAACGAAACAAGCAGAATTAAATCTCCTGGTTTAGCTACATCAAGCGTAGCAGAAAATCCTGTTGGAGAAGAACCTGAATAAGTGTTTCCCATCAGCGGAACAACCCAGCCGGGTTCCATTTGCTCTTTTGTGAAGCCAAGTTTTTTTCCTGCTGTTAATGGAAATTTTCCGTTTGGCATATGAAAGATAACATAAGCAAAATCTGATGGTTTGAATCCGCTTTTATTCAAAATTTCTTTAGCTGCGTTCAATACATGTTTGAAATATGCAGGTTCACCTGTGAATCTACCCCCGTGATGTGGATAGAAAGCACCTTCTCTTCGCCAAAAATCAGGGGTGTCAGTTGTGAAAGAAAAAGTTTCCAAAATTTCTGCTACAACATTTTCTTTGCCAAAAATAAATGCAGAACCTCCAGCAGAAGCGGAGAATTCCAACGCATCATTTGGTGCACCTTGAGAGGTGTCTGCTCCGATACCCATAGCATATTTCACTGTTCCTGCCTTTACTAATGAATACGAGACGAACATTGCTTCAGTTCCTGCTTTACAGGCGAATTCAAAATCTGATGTGTGAAATTTAGGAGCAATTCCAAGTGCTTCACCGACAACAGTTCCAGAGGGTTTCACAGCATAGGGGTGTGATTCAGAACCGATATACAAAGCACCGATTTCTTTTGGGTTTATGCCTGCTCGTTTCAAAGCATTTTTTGCTGCTGCAACTGAGATTGTGATAGTATCTTCATCTAAGCCTGGAACGGTCTTTTGTTTTAGAAGCAATCCTCTTTTGATTGTCTCAGCATTCTTGCCCCATTGATGGGCAATCTCTTCAACCTTAATCCTATATCTTGGCAAATAGGAACCGTAACCTATGATTCCAACCATTAAGCCTCCTTTCTAAAAGCAAATACCAAAAAGTCCAAAAAACCTAAATTCATAAAATCTTAAATTTGATTATAATAATTTCCTCTTTTTTGCTTCTTCTTCAAGCATTGAGCGAAAATTCGGATGGGCAATATTAATAAGAGCTTCAGCCCGTTGATTGAGATTTTTTCCATGAAGATATGCAATTCCATATTCAGTTACTACATAATGAACATCAGCGCGAGTAGTTACCACTCCAGCACCGACTTTTAGAGTTGGTACAATTTTAGAAAATTTTCCATTCCTTGTTGTAGAAGGTAAAGCTATTATTGGTTTCCCACCTTTGGATTGAGCAGCACCTCGTATAAAATCAACCTGACCCCCAAAACCTGAGTAAATTCTGGTACCAATGGAATCTGAACAGACCTGTCCTGTTAAATCTACCTCAATTGCAGAATTTATTGCAACCATCTTTTCATTCTGAGAAACGATAAAGGGTTGATTTGTATAATTCACAGGATGAGTTTCAAAGATTGGGTTGTTATCAATGAAATCGTATACCTCTTTTGAACCCCAAAAGAATGTTGCCACGGCTTTATAGGGATGGAGTGTCTTTTTTGCACCAGTGATTACACCTGCCTCAATTGCCTCAATAAAACTGTCCGAGACCATTTCAGTATGTATTCCCAGATCTTTTTTATTAAACATTGCTTTTAGAGCAGCATTGGGGATACCACCAATTCCAAGCTGGAGTGTTGAGCCATCATCAACCAATCCAGCGACATAGGAACCAATCTTCTTTTCAACCTCGGTAAAGGGTGCTATCTTTAACTCAGGCAGTTCCTCAGAGACCTCCACTACCTTGGTGATTCGGGAAACATGAATAAATGAATCGCCCAAGGTTCTTGGCATTTTTTCATTAACTTGTGCAACAACTATCTTGGCAGTTTCAGATGCTGCTTTTGAAGCAAGACACTCAACTCCTAAACTCATAAAACCATGCTCATCAGGTGGTGAGACATGCAAAAATGCAACATCAACTGGAAGTAGGCCCGAATAGAAAAGATTTGGTATTTCATAGAGAAAAACTGGAACATAATCTGCCCTCCCTTCATTAACGGCTGAGCGGTCAGCAGGTCCGACAAATAGTGAGTTGTGTCTAAAATGCCCCTCCATTCCCGGTTTTGATAATGGGTCATCGCCTAATAGCAAGACATGCGTTATTTCAACATTTTGAAGTTCATCTTTTCTGTTTGCTAATGCCTCTGTCAATTGGAACGGTGTGGCTGCATTTCCACTAATATAAACTCGGTCATTATTATTTACTACTCTCACCGCTTCTTCAATAGAACACCTTTTTTGCTTGTAGTTATCAAACCAACTCATGATAGGAACTCCTTTCTTATCTTGCCTTTTTCCGCATAGATTCCTCTATTTAGGTCTGAATTTTCACGAATTGCTTGTTCAAATCCTGATTGAGTTATCATTCTGAGATATCTAAAAATACTTGAAGTTATAGCATGAGTAGCTGTTCGTGCTACCAGAGTAGTTGCATTAGGCATACAGAAGTGGATTACATTATCAATTGTGTAAATAAATTTTCCACTGGGTGAAATTTTTGCAGTCTCTATTGACCCTCCCTGATCAATATCAAAATCAATAATTACAGCACCATTTTTCATTGTCTTAACCATCTCTTTTGTTACAAGAATCGGGCACTTTTTACCACGAACTAAAACGGCACCAATTAAAACATCAGCAAATTTAACCAGCTTTTCTATGTTATGTCTGGTAGCGAACATTGTAGTAACTCTGGTGCCACCAGCATAGCAAGCGAGTTCTTCAAGTTTATCACGATAAATATCTAACACATATACATTGGCACATATACCGGTAAAACTCTTGGCAGCATTACAACCTAATGTGCCCCCTCCAAGAATTACAACTTCTGCCGGTGGAATACCAGGAATGCCACCAAGTAAGATACCACGACCACCATGAGCAGATTCTAATAATCTTGCTGCTAATTGAACTGATAATTTCCCAGCAATCTCACTCATTGGTATCACTATCGGTAGTCTGCCATCATCTTTTTGAATTATCTCATACCCAACTAAAGTAACTTTTTTATCAATTACAGTTTGAATAAACTCTTTACGAGCTGTTATCAGGTGAATAAATCCCATAATTATTTGACCTTCTTTTATGAAAGAATATTCTTCTTGTTGTGGTTTACGAACTTTCAAAACAATATCTGCTCGTCTATATGCCTCTTCTTTTGAATATACAATTGTTCCTCCAGCCTTCTGATAAAAGGCATCAGAAAAACCAGCGCCTTCACCGGCTTTACTTTCAATGTAAACCTTTGCACCATATAATGATAACTCTTTAACGCCCATTGGCGATAGACCCACCCTTAGTTCTGGGGTTTCTTTAAAGGGTGGTAATTCTTTTGGAACACCAAAATTCATTATACCTCCAATCATAGTATAAATATTTTATTGAGTTCTGCAAAATAAGCTTTTATTACCTCACCTCAATCCTCTCCTAAAAGGAGAGGAAGTTGTTGGTTCTCCTTCTCCTTGTAGGAGAAGGAGTTAGAGGATGAGGTTAAAATGTAAAATATTCCAAATTATTATTAATTTTAATAGAATCTTCCATTTTGCAGAACTCATAGTATAAATATTTTATTGTGACCATTGCTACTAATTTTATTCATTTATTCAATCACTATAAGAATATCTCTATTATTCACTGTCTGTCCTTTTTGCACATATACCTTTTTCACAACCCCATTTCTTGGTGCATTCATTTCATTTTGCATCTTCATTGCTTCAACCACAATAAGTCCCTGTCCAGCAGTAATTTTATCACCTTCATTAACTTCAACTTCAATAATTAAACCAGGCATTTGAGCAGTAATTGTTACTTCTTTTTTATGAGCTGCTTCTGGAGTTGCTTTGATTAATTTCTGAATCTGTTCATCAATTACTTCTGTAGCATATTCTTCTCCATT
Organism: Candidatus Cloacimonadota bacterium; assembly: GCA_023129415.1. Taxonomy (GTDB): domain Bacteria; phylum Cloacimonadota; class Cloacimonadia; order JGIOTU-2; family JGIOTU-2; genus JAGMCF01. The sequence goes on along the minus strand of JAGMCF010000017.1, from coordinate 14,150 downwards.
TACAGAAATTCGTGAATCAGAATCAAGGAAAATGCTATACGGCTTGTTATCAATAATTAATGTTAGTTGAGAATCTGTATCACCAGAAACAATTTCACCTTGGAACTCTTTGTCATCTAATTGTATTTTCAAATTATTACTTTCTTTCTTTATCTCAACTTTATATTCTTTTTCATCAACCTTAACAATATATGCCATCTCAATTTCTTCTCATTATTGCTTGTCTAGCTGCCAATTTCCAGGGGTTGATAAGGGGTTTTTCTTCTGATTTTACTACTGTAGTTCGCTGTTCTCTCAAAATTTTTCCTATTGTTGCTGCAATTGCTGCAATCTCATAATTTTTCTTCTTATATTCAATCTTTCTTAAGACATTGCCCCCCTCTGTAGTACTACGGAGGACGGAGTCAATAAATGTAGTATCATAATTGCCGTCAACAAATTGTTGATTATTCAAAACTAGAAGATGAAAAGGTATAGAGGTTTTAATACCTCTTATTCTATATTCATGGAGTGCCCTTTTCATTCTGGAAATTGCTTCTTCTCTTGTAGTAGCCCAGACAAGAAGTTTCGTAATCAAGGGGTCATAATATATAGGCACTTCAAAGCCTTCATATATGCCACTTTCAACTCGTACTCCAGGCCCGCCAGGTTCAATAAGTTCAGTGATTTTTCCTGTGGAAGGTACAAAATTATTCTCTGGGTCTTCGGCTGAAATTCGGCATTCAATTGCAGAACCGTTTATTTCAATATCATTTTGTTTTAATACCAATTTTTCACCAGAAGCAATTTTTAACTGCTCTTTCACAATATCAATTCCAGTAACTAATTCAGTAACAGGATGTTCAACTTGCAGACGGGTATTCATCTCAAGAAAATAAAAATTTCTATTTTTATCAAGCATAAACTCCACAGTTCCAGCATTTGTATAATTTGAAACCTTAACTGCTTGGACTGCTGCATTACCCATTTTTGCACGCAATTCGTTAGTCATAATTGCAGAGGGTGATTCTTCAATCAGTTTCTGGTGTCGACGCTGGACAGAACACTCTCTTTCACCAAGATGAATTACATTGCCATAATTATCTGCGAGGATTTGAAATTCAATATGTCTTGGTGATTCAAGAAACTTTTCAATAAATACTGCAGGATTCCCAAAAGCTGATTTCGCTTCGTTTCTTGCCTGTTTTATTGCCCCAGACAATTCACTCTTCTCTCTTACAACTCGCATTCCCTTTCCGCCACCTCCACCTGCGGCTTTTATTAAAACTGGAAAACCTATTTCTTGTGCAATTCCTATTGCTTCTTCATTCCGACCTTCCTGCACTTCATCTTCTCCACCGGGGATTACAGGAATACCAGCTTTGGTCATCGTTTTCTTGGAAGCAATCTTATCACCAAGTAGCTTAATTGCCTTTGAGTTTGGTCCTATAAAAATAATATTGTTTTCCTCGCATTCTTTTGCGAATTCTGTGTTTTCAGCCAGAAATCCATAACCGGGATGTATTGCATCCACATTTGATTTCCTTGCTATCTCAATAATTTTTTCAATTTTTAAATAACTCTCAGTGGCTGGTGATGGACCTAAGTAATAAACCTCATCTGCATAACGAGTATGCAAGGCTGTTCGGTCCGCATCTGAATAGACTGTTACAGTAGAGATGCCCATCTCCTTACATGCTCTTAGCACACGCACAGCGATCTCACCGCGATTTGCAACAAGAACTTTTTTAAGCATAATTTCAAAATCCTAATTTCTAATTACAAATAAAATGTCAAAGTTCTAAGCTCAAAACCACCTTGATACATATCAACCAAATCTTTTGTTATTTGACATTTGAAATTTCATTTGAAATTTGTCATTTGTTATTTGTAATTTATAAAGGAATATTCCCATGTTTCCTTGCTGGATTTGTGTCCCGCTTATTTTCAATCATCTCCAATGCTTCAATAATTCTTGGTCTTGTTTCTGAAGGTCTTATTATTGCATCAACATATCCTTTACTGGCAGTAATGAATGGATTGGCAAACTTTTCAGTATATTCATCAACTAATTTCTTTTCTAACGCTTTTGGATTTTTTGCTTCTTTAATTTCTTTTCTATAGAGGATCTTAACTGCACCCTCTGGACCCATAACTGCAATCTCAGCACTGGGCCAGGCAAAATTTATGTCTGCTCGAGTGTGTTTGGAACTCATAACGCAATATGCTCCACCATAAGCTTTACGAGTAATAATTGTTATTCTAGGAACTGTTGCTTCACAGTAAGCATAAAGAAGTTTAGCACCATTTTTTATAACCCCTCCCCATTCTTGGGCAGTTCCGGGTAAAAATCCTGGAACATCCACAAAAGTTATGATTGGAATATTAAAGCAATCACAAAAGCGAACAAATCTTGCTCCCTTCATTGCAGAGTCTATATCCAAAACTCCAGCAAAAACTGCTGGCTGATTCCCTACTATTCCAACTGACCTTCCATTAAGTCGTGCAAAACCGACAATAAGATTTTTTGCATAATGCTTGTGAATTTCTAAAAAACTGCCACTATCAATTACTTTAGTTATTACTTCAAGCATATCATAAGGTTTATTGGGGAGGTCTGGAATAATATTATCCAATTCTTTGTTTATGCGATTTACATCATCGGTAGATTCAATCAAAGGTGGGTCTTCAAGGTTATTTTGAGGAATATAGGATAACAGTATTTTAATTAATTCAATCCCTTCAAATTCTGATTCAGTAGAAAAATGTGCTACTCCTGACTTTTCATTATGCACCATCGCTCCGCCGAGTTCCTCTGATGTAACCTCTTCATGAGTCGCTGCTTTGACGACATTCGGACCTGTGAGAAACATATATGAACCTTTCACCATTATAACGAAATCTGTCATTGCAGGTGAATATACAGCCCCGCCAGCACAAGGTCCCATTACTGCTGAAATTTGTGGCACTACACCAGAGGAAAGAACATTTCTTAAAAACACATCTGTATAACCAGCCAGACTATCCACACCTTCCTGAATCCTTGCTCCACCCGAATCCTTAATGCCGATTATTGGACAACCCATTTTAAGAGCCAAATCCTGCAATTTGCACACTTTTTCCGCATAAGCTTTCGATAAAGAACCTCCGAATACAGTAAAATCTTCCACAAATATACAGACTCTTCTACCATTTATTCTTCCATATCCTGTTACTACTCCATCACCCAAAATCTTTTTTTCTCCCATTCCGAAATCAGTACAGCGGTGGGTTACAAATTTATCAGTTTCTCTAAATGTTCCTTTATCAAGTAGTAAATCAATCCGTTCTCGTGCAGTAAGTTTGCCTTTATCATGTTGTGCTTTTATTCTTTTTTCACCACCGCCAAGTAGTGCTTGCTTTTCCAGTTCTTCAAGGTGCTTTATTTTATCTTCTATTTTCATCTGAAAATCCTTTCGCCACAAAGACACAAAGACACAAAGAAAAAAATTATAAACACGACAAATTCAACAACTCGAATGTAATTTTTATACTCCTTTGTGTCATCTTGCTGACATGTATGTTTCATATGATAATCTCTCTTATTTTTCTTATATTCCAACACAAAGCCCACAGAGAACGCAAAGATTTTTAATAATTCTAAGTGGCAAAATCCAATAAATAACCGCTAATTCTGACTTATTTGATCTTTTGAATAAATACATGATAACAAAACATAGCGCGGTAAACCGCAAAGATTAAAGATTAAAGGTAAAAGATTAAAATTCTATCCCCAATTAAATTGGGGACAAAATCTAAATTTTTATTTCTTGCAAAAAAAACAAAGACCCGTTCTCCCCGCCTTCCATAGTATTACGGCGAACAGGCATAGCAGTAGCAGCTACTGCAAAGGGTGAATTTCATTTATAATACTAATTATATCATACTTTGTGTTACTTCGCGTTCTTCGTGGCTAATCCTTTTCTGTTGAGTTATCAAACCCAATGAATCCTTCCTTCTTTGCGTGGTGGAGCAGGTGGTTCTTTGTCATAATAACCAAGAGCAATGCCACAGAGAAATTTGAGATTTTCGGTATCCAATAGTTTCTGAACTTGGTTTGCCATTTCAGTAACTCGTCCAAGCACGCAAGTTCCCAAACCCTCTTTGTGAGCAAGTAAAAGCAGATTTTGGACTGCAAGAAATACACTACCGATTGTGGTGATATATTCTTCTCCTTTTAATTTTTTTGAGAAGACAAGAATTACAACTGGTGCATTTCCTGTGGTTTGAAAAAATCTTTCTGTTAGTTTCAAAATTTTCGGATGTAATTTATTCTCAAGTGTAGGTTTGACATATTTCCAAAATTTTCCATACAGCTCTTTGAATTTTGTAAGTTTCTCATTTTTAAGAATATAAAATTGCCAATTCTGATAATTTTTCCCTGATGGTGCCCAAATGGTTGTTTGTAGAATTTTATCCAATAATTCGTCAGGGACTTCTTTATCATTGAATGAACGTATACTCCGTCTGGTTTTAATGATCTCATAAATTTCGTTTGAATAGCTCATATTTATTCCTTAAAATATTACCATTTTTAGGATGTGATTTTCCAGATAATTTTTCTTATAATTGCCAAAATGACATACCAATCCTGTACTTAACCGCCAACCTTATTGCCAATCATATCGCCAACTTTACACAAGTTTAAACACAGCTTTCTACTTTTACCTACAGGTTTAATTTCGAACTCAATACTGAATCTAATCCCGAACTCTCACAAGAGTTATGTTAAATTATGCTTCAGTATAAACAACTACTTTTTTAGAAATTCATTTTATGAAATTTTATCCAGTGTATTTACTAATTACTTTCAAGCTAAAATGACAACCAGAATGACAACCAGAATGACAACTACTTTTATGGAAATAAAATATAATGAGCACCTCTCTTTTCTCCTCGAAGTTTTACGATTTTTAATCTTACTAATTTTCCAATTTCTTTTAAAGCAGCTTGTCTGCTTATTTTGAACATCTTTGCAATATCACCTGCAGTAATCCTTACGTTATGATTAATAAACTCCACTATCTTCATCTGTCTTTCTGTTAAAGCTATCTGTCCACCTCTGGATTTTCTCAATCTTTCGCTGCTAAGTCTTATAACTCGCTCTTTTACAGCATTAATGCTTACATTTACTCCTTCTACAAAATATTCTAACCAATTTGTCAAGTCTAATGTATCAGGATTTACACTCTGTAAGACTTTATAATAAGCTTGTCTATCAGAATCATAATAATCATCAAGACAGAAGAATTGCTTTGTATCAAATCCGCGTAAGTATAGAATTAAAGAAGCTAATATCCTTGCTGTTCTTCCATTTCCATCAATAAATGGATGAATTCTGACAAATTCATAATGAACTATTCCTGATTCTATTACAGGATCAAGTTCTTTTGTTTGCTTTAAGTTAATCCAATCAGTTAAATCAGTAACTAATCGGGGTACATCCTTATTTGGAGGTGGTTTATAATATACTTCTCCAGTAAATCTATTTCCAACTACTACATAACGATTCCGATAAACACCACAATCTTTAGAATTTTCTAATGTTTCTTTTGTAACCATTTGATGAATTTTTAGAATATCCTTTTCACAAATAGAATCCCCATATATCAGATTATCGATATTTTCAAGAACATTAAGATAATTCAGAACTTCCTGTTTATCTTTTCTTGTTGCCATCACTTCTCTACCAAGCGCAAGATCCGTTACTTGTTCTAATGATAGTCTATTACCTTCAATGCTTGTTGATGAATGAGCGCTCTGTAAAATTGCTTTTCGTCTTAAAGAAACTCCCCATTTTGGAACCAGTGATGAATTGAAGATAATTTCTCGTGCAGCAAAAATATTTGTAAGTACTTTAACTATTTTATTTGTATATTTAAAGTTTGGTTTGAACATTTTTCTTCTATTCTTAATTTTATTGCTTCATTATTTGTATATTACGAACCTACCTGAGTCTCAAACTGATAATTCTTTCCGTCAAATTTAAAATACCCTGCACGATTTTCTGGGTCGTGTTCCAGACATACCAGCCAATTTTCTTTAATTGCTCGTTGATATAATTCTTGTCTTTTTTTCATTATATCAACCGGATAGAGGTCAAATCCCATTGTATATGGAATTTTTATATGAGTTACTGCTGAGAGAATACCACCAAAATAAACAGCAGTTTCTCCTTTTGATTTAGCAAAAACAATCTGATGGTATTTAGTATGTCCGCCTGTTACTTCTACACTAATACCAGAGATAATTTCTACATTTCCTTCAACAAGTTTAACCAGACCTGCCTCCATTAATGGTACATAATTCTCAAGATAATAAGTTCCCTTTGTTCGTTGATTAGGATGAGTAGCATCCTCCCATTCATTCTTTTGAAAATAATGGATGGCATTCTTATAAGTTGGAACTATCTTTTCATTTTCAATTTTTGTGCAACCACCAACATGGTCAAAATGAAGATGGGTAGCAACAACGATATCAATGTCATCTGCAGTCATACCAATCTCATTTAAACATTTTTCAATGGATGGCTCATAACTGATTTTGAAAATTTTCTTTTGTTTCACAGAATATTTGTTTCCTAAGCCGGGATCAATGAGAACATTGTGTTCATTCGTTTTTACCAACAATGGATTGCTGTTCAATTTTACTCTATTCAGTTCGTCAGGTGTTACCAAGTTTGACCAAATCACTTTCGGAACGATGCCAAAATATCCGCCGCCATCAAGCCAGAACTCACCATCGCGGAGGAAGAACAACTCAAAATCACCAAGTTTTAGATTTTTTACTATCTTCATAATTTTTATCCTTTCCTATGTGATAATTTTTAATTCAGCCACTAAGAGCGCTAAGGTTCACTAATATTTGGTATTAGTGTCTCTTCGTGTCCTTCGTGGCTAAATCTTTAATATATTCAATAATTTCTTTGGTAGGAGCTCCAGGTGTAAATAATTTTTTTATCCCCACTTCATTAAGTTTCTTTATATCTTCTTCAGGGATAATACCGCCTCCGATAACAATAATATCTTCTGCTCCTTTTTGTTTTAATAAATCAAGAACCTTTGGGAATATTGTCATATGTGCACCTGATAAAATAGAAAGTCCAATAATGTCTACATCTTCTTGAATTGCAGCCTCAACGATGCTCTCACAGGTTTGGTGCAGTCCAGTATAGATTACTTCAATCCCGGCATCTCGCAATGCTGCAGCAACAACTTTTGCACCACGGTCATGCCCATCAAGACCAGGTTTACCGATTAAGATTCTAATCTTTTTTTCCATAAACAACTCCGTTTAATTACTAAAGGTTATATGCCAAATAAAAACGATCATCTAATTTTTTATCAATTTTTGAATTTTTTCTTTTGATCTTTGATTTTTCCTTAATGATATTTTCTTAATCCTTTTATATTTTAGTTCTTTTTCAAGCCAGATATAGATTAATTTTCTCTTTAATATCTCATTTATCTATAAGTGATTATGTAATGAAGTATTCATTTTCTTTATCAATATATTTTAATGAATTTGAGCATCTCAAAACTGCTCAAATTCATTTTGCCAATAACCTGTAACCCCTAACTCGTAAATTGTAATTCGTAACTTGTAACTCGTAATACCTTTTTTATCTCCCCAAGCAGTTCTTCCATTTGAGACAAAGGTATCATAGAAAGTGCATCGCTTTTTGCTTCTTTTGGATTTGGATGAGTTTCAACAAAAAGTCCAGAAATGTGTCCTGTGGCAACAGCAGCTTTGGACATACTTAAAACAAATTCAGGGCTTCCTCCTGAAATCTCGCTTGAGGCCGGTCTTTGCAAACTATGTGTGACATCATAAATTACAGGTATGCCAAACCCATCTATAATTTGAAAATTACGAAAATCAACAACCAAATTATTATAACCAAAAAAGGTTCCTCTCTCAGTAACAATAATATTCCTATTTCCAATATCATACGCTTTTTCAACAGCAAGTTTTATCTCATTGGGGGACATAAATTGCCCTTTTTTAATGTTAATCATTTTACCAGTTTTCGCGGTTACTTCTATCAGTTCTGTTTGGCGGGATAAAAATGCTGGTATCTGAAGTATATCTACAACCTGACTGACAGATTTAACTTCATTAACAGAATGAACATCGGTCAAAATAGGGACATTATAATTTTTTTTAACTTTATCCAATATTTTCAATCCAGCATCAATACCAACACCTCTAAAGGACTTTCCTGAAGTACGATTTGCTTTCTTATATGAAGCTTTAAAAACATATTGAAAATCAAATTTAGTACAAAGTTGTAAACATTTTTCAGCAACCTCAAAGCAGATTGCTTCAGATTCAATAGCACAGGGTCCTGCAATAATTGTAAATTTGGTATTTTTATTTATAGCTAAAGAGTTACATTTTTTCTCTATCATTCGTTTTCTCGGATTGCGAGAAGGTAAACCATCTCGCTTATTCAAAAAAAGCATCATAAATGATGCTATGACTCACATCTTTCATCGGGAACATCTGCACCACACCTTAAATGAACTATCAGCTTGCTGATAGTTAGAGCTTAATTCCATCTCTCTTCACATTTTCAATAAAAGGCATAACGGTAAGATTCTTTTCAAAATCTTGTTTACTTAGAATTTGTGGGTCAAAAACAATATTATTATCTATACCAAAATCAATAACAATATCAATAATTCTTTCTTCTATTTTCCAATTAATATTCTCATTAGTTATCAATAAAATATCGAAGTCAGCGTCTATTCTGTGCTGGTTGACACGGGAGCCATAACAATATAAGCAATATATCATATTTGGTAATTTTTGCTCTATAGTGTCCTGAAGTTCCAAAACTTTTCTTCTATCTTGTTCTAATAAAGATGCCATTTTTATTAATCTCTTTCTTTTTTATCCACAAACGCCGACTTGTTCCCGACCAGTCGGGATAAACGGGACTGGCTGATTGCAGCTTTTATAAAATCACGAAAAATTGGATGGGGTTTTAAAGGTCTTGATTTGAATTCTGGATGGAATTGAACTCCTATAAAAAACTTATTTTTGGGAATTTCAACTACCTCTACTAAATTTTTATCAGGATAAATTCCTGAAATTTCCATTCCATTTTTTTCGAAATCGTCTCTATAATCATTATTAAATTCATACCGATGTCTATGCCTTTCTGAAACAATATCTTCATTATAAATTTTATAAGTAACAGAATTATGCTTCAACTTGCAGGGATAAGCCCCCAACCTCATTGTCCCTCCCATATCTGTAATGTGTTTTTGTTCAAGCATTAAATCAATTACAGGATGTGTAGTTTTCTCATCAAACTCCGAACTATTAGCATCTTTAAAATGTAAAACATTCCGAGCAAATTCAATAACAGCACACTGCATACCAAGACATATTCCTAAGAAGGGGATATTATTCTCACGGGCATATTTGATAATGGAAATTTTTCCCTCAATCCCTCTTAATCCAAAACCACCTGGCACAAGAATCCCATCTACATTTTTAATTAATTGCTCTATATTTTCTTTAGAGTAAAAATCTGTATCTGTGAAATGCTTTTCAGTGTCAATATATTTGATTTCTACCTTTGCAAAAGAGGATATGCCTGCATGAAATAAACTTTCAACAACACTTTTATAAGCATCCTGATGACAAACATATTTTCCACACAGTGCAATTGTAACTTGTTTTTGGGAATTTTTATAATCATATACCATTTTGTTCCATTTTGAAAAATCAATTGATGAAACAGAAATTTTAAAATGATCACAAATTATCTTATGTACATTCTGTTCATAAAATTCTAAAGGAATTTCATATATACATGAAGTATCAATTCCCTTAATAACATTTTCTGAAACCACATTTGTAAAAAGAGAAATCTTTGATATCATCTCTTTAGTTATCTTCTTTTCTGACCGACAAATAAGCATATCTGGTTGAACTCCAATCTCTCGCAACTTAATCACACTATGTTGGGTTGGTTTCGTTTTAGATTCACCTGCTGCAGAAATATAGGGGATCAAAGTAAGATGGATAAAAAAGCAATTTTCTGCTCCATAATCCAGACGGAACTGTCTAATAGCTTCAAGAAATGGTAATCCCTCAATATCACCAACAGTTCCTCCAACCTCGGTTATCACGATATCAGAATCTTTATCTAAACTTACAATTCTTTTTTTTATCTCATTAGTAATATGTGGAATGACTTGAACAGTTTTACCAAGATATTTTCCCTTCCGCTCACTTGTAATAATGGTGTCATAGATTTGTCCTGCAGTGCAGTTGCTTTTTTGAGATAATGGTTTATCTAAGAATCTCTCATAATGGCCTAAATCAAGGTCTGTTTCTGCTCCATCATCTGTAACAAATACTTCACCATGTTGGAACGGACTCATCGTTCCGGGATCAACATTCAAATAAGGATCAAACTTCTGTACAGTAACTTCATAACCTAATTTTTTCAAAAGGAATCCAATGGACGCCGAAGCAATTCCTTTACCAAGAGACGATACTACACCACCTGTAACAAATATATGTTTGGTTTTCAATTTCATTTATAGTTTATAAAAAATTTTGATAATTATTTGTCAAGTTTGAATTTATATTTTAAAAAAATTATGAAAAATAAATCAAAAATAATAGTTTTGTCATACAAAAATAAAATCAATATTGTGAGAAAGGAGAGCTTATTCATTTCAGTAAATTATTTATTGAAATTATAAATTATTAAAATTCTTATAATATATTAAATCTCAGTTAATACAAAAACTGAAGTATATATAGAATTTTATAGATAACAGAATTTAATCTTGACACAGAAAAATATCAAAAAATGATTTTGCCATTACATTTTAGTCCAGTTTATTATATAATATACTAAGGAGTTATAAGATGTTTGAAATTATTAGAAAGGATGAAATGGCAAAAGGAACTATAGTTCGTTTTGACATTAATGCTCCAAACATTGCTAAGAAGATCAAACCGGGACAATTCGTTATCCTGCGTGTTAATGAAACTGGAGAAAGGATTCCCATGACTGTCGCTGATGTTGATAACATCGTAGGAACTATTGCTATTATCTTTCAAGTAGTAGGTAAAACCACTGCCTTAATGAGATCATTAAAAGCTGGTGACTTCATTAAAGATATTGTGGGACCCCTTGGCAAACCGGCAATTATAAAAGACTTTGGAACTATATTGGTTGTTGGTGGCGGAACAGGAATTGCGATTTTGCATCATATAACAAAAGCAATGAAAGAAGCTGGCAATACTGTGATTGGAATTATTGGAGCAAGAGAAAAAGATATGCTGATTTTAGAAGAAGAAATGGGATTGCTCTGTGATGAACTTGTTGTTACAACTGATGATGGCAGCTATGGAATAAAAGGTTTTGTTACACGGCCATTAGAAAAATATCTTGAAGAGAGAAAAGAAATAAAAGAAGTTTATGCCATTGGTCCTATTATAATGATGAAAAATGTGTGTAAAATCACAAAAAAATATGGTATCAAAACAATGGTAAGTCTTAATCCTATAATGGTGGACGGCACGGGTATGTGTGGCTGTTGTCGTGTGAATATTAATGGTGAAACAAAATTCTGTTGCGTGGATGGTCCTGATTTTGATGGACATCAGGTTGGTTTTGATGAACTCGAAAAACGCAATTCTATGTATCTAAAAGATGAGAAAGATGCTCTTCTATTTTCAATAAAATAAAGGGAAAGGTGTTATGGAACAACATATTATAAAATTTAAAACTCATTTGAATACTTATTGTCCACATTGCAATAATAGCTTAAATGTTAAGGAAAAGGATCGCGAATACATTCTTTTCAAAGCAATTTATAAAAGTGAGGAACTTGACCTTAAGCTAAGTTCATATCTTGAGGAGTTCACAATAGATGCTTCAGAGTCAATTGCAAAAGGTGATAAATTATCAGACCTTTTATGTCCATATTGTAAAAATAGTCTTGTAACTGAGGAAAAAGTATGTGAGGAATGCGGCTCAAAAGTAGGAAAAATTATTATTTCTGCTTATGCAAAATTAATTCCTTTTTATATTTGTCTGAAATCCGGATGCAAATGGACTGGACTAACAAAAGCTGATAAAAGAAAAATCAAGCCAAAAATTCCTCGTCAGGAAATGCCTGAACAGGACCATAATATTAGAGTCCATAATTTTATGGAAGTTCCCTATGGTCTGACATCAGAATTAGCAGTACTTGAAGCTAATAGATGTATCCAATGTAAGGATCCAAAATGTGTGGATGGCTGTCCTGTATATATTGATATTCCAGGTTTTATTAAACTTATCTGTGAAGAAAAATTTGATGAAGCTGCCAAAAAGATTAAAGAACGAAATGTCCTTCCTGCCGTTTGTGGACGAGTTTGCCCTCAGGAAGACCAGTGCGAAAAAACCTGCATTTTAGGAATCAAAGATAAACCAGTTGCAATCGGAAATCTGGAAAGATTTGTGGCTGATTATGAACGGAAAATGGACCTTGTAAAGATACCTTTAATAAAGGAGAAAAGAGATAAAAAGATTGCTGTGGTTGGTTCTGGTCCTGGTGGATTAACTTGTGCTGCAGACCTTACTTTGCTTGGATATTCAGTAACAATTTATGAAGCTTTACATCAACCTGGTGGGGTTCTTGTTTATGGCATTCCTGAATTCAGATTACCAAAAGCAATCGTTAATTTTGAAATAGAATATCTTCAAAAATTAGGTTGCAAAATTGAACTAAACCAAATTATTGGTAATATTCATACTATAGATGAGTTGTTGGAAGATTTCAATACAGTTTATATTGGTGTTGGTGCTGGGTTACCGCGCTTTATGAATATCCCGGGTGAAAACCTGTGTAATATTTTTTCTGCAAATGAATATCTAACAAGAATCAATCTTATGAAAGCGTATAAATTTCCTGAGTATGATACTCCTCTTCCGCGCGGAAAAAATGTTGCTGTAATAGGTGCTGGAAATGTCACAATGGACTGCGCAAGGTGTGCTCTTCGTACCGGTGCAGAGGAAGTGACAATTGTTTATCGCCGTTCAAGAATAGAGATGCCAGCCAGAGAAGAAGAAATTCGTCATACTGAAGAAGAAGGAATTAAATTTAAACTACTTACAAATCCTGTTAAATATATAGGAGATAAACAAAATTGGGTTACAGGAATGGAATGTGTTCAAATGAAATTAGGTGAACCTGATGACTCTGGTAGAAGGCGACCTATTCCTATTAAAGGTTCAAATTTTATTCATAATTGTGATTTAGTTATTGTTGCTATTGGAGCTGGTCCGAATCCAATAATCTTTTCAACTACTCCAGATTTAAAAAGAAATAAGTGGGGATATATTGAAGTAAATCCTGAAACAATGGAAACCTCAAAAGAATTTGTTTATGCAGGTGGTGATATTGTAACAGGTTCTGCTACTGTCATTGAAGCAATGGGTGCTGGCAGAATTGCTGCAAATGCTATCCATAAGAAATTATCAAGTTTATAATTACAAAAATATTTTTTCAAACAACAATAAATAACAATAACTAAGAATATAATACAATTTATTCTTTTTAAGAAGATACCGAACCAATAAAAAAAACTTCCCAAATAAGTAATTTTTTTATTAATTTTCATTCTTAAAATAGGTAATTTACAAAAATAAATTGATAAATATTTGAACATTTCGCAAATGTGGATTTTATATAATAGGAGTTTAGAAAGATGGAAAAACTGAATTATTATTATAATAAATTCAAATTTGGAGAAGATAACTTCCATAATTTAATGAGGAATCGTGTTCGTGAAATACTTCTTGTTTCAACATTCTATGATGCTTTTATCTTCGAACAGGACGGACGACTATCTGAACAAATTTTTGGAGAATATCGTCAATTAAACTTAAGCACGGCTCCTCGTATAACAAGTGTTCCAACAGGTCGACAAGCAATAAAAATATTAGAAGAACGCTCTTTTGATCTGGTTATTACTATGATGCGAATAGGTGAGATTACTCCTTTTGAATTGGGAAAAAGAATCAAAGAAAAGTATCCAGATTTACCAATTCTACTTCTCTTAAATGTTCAAGCCGATATTTCTCTTATTAAAAAAAATGCAAATGAAATGCA
>JAGMCF010000169.1 GCA_023129415.1 Candidatus Cloacimonadota bacterium | reverse complement strand
TAGTCGGCTCAGTATGGAATCCGCTAAATATAAAAAACAACAAATAAGGATAAATAAAATATGCCATTATAAAGGCTTTTAATAGAATATCTAAATAACAATAAATAAAGATATTTTGTTATTTATGTAATTTTTGTTGACATTTTGTTACCCGATAATTTTTTTTGCACCATGGTTAGCAATAATATAAGGAACATTAAAATGAATTATAAAAAAGATATACCTAAAATTCTGAAGACTATTAGAAAAGTCAATATTAAAAAGAAAATTAAATTAAGATACAAGAAACTTTCATCAGGATATTATTCACTTTACCTTGATATGTGGTATAATGGTATACGACAGTATGAATTTCTTAAAATATACATTAAGGGAAGCAGGAATAATTATATTGATGATGATAATAAACTAAGATTAGCTATTTCAATAAGAGACAAAAAAGAATTAGAATTATTACAGCAGGATACAGGATTTGAACTTTCATCCTGGAGAAAAAGAGCAAACTTCATTGATTATTTTAACTCTATTGTTGATAAAAAACCAAAAAGTGAAAGAGCTTGGCGTAATACTTGGTTGTATATAAAAAAGTTCACAAAAGGTAAAATAGAAATAAAAGGAATAGATGAAAAATTCTGTGAAGATTTTAAAGATTATCTGTTAAAAAATGTGACCCTGAAAAATTTATCTCAAAATACTGCAAATCTTTATTTATCAAAATTTAAAGCATCTCTTAATCAGCTTGTAAAGGAAAAAATTATTCAATACAATCCAGCACGGGATGTTCATATTCGTTATATAGGAGGTAATCGGGAATTTTTAACATTAGACGAAATAAAAATGATAAAAAATACACCTGCACGTAATATACATGTAAAAAATGCTTTTATTTTTTCTTGTTTTACTGGATTAAGACTATCAGATATACTATCCCTTACATTCAACCAGATTGAAGGTGAATATTTGATATATAAACAACAAAAAACCAATGAATTTGAAAGAATTAAACTTACGGAAAGTGCTTTAGCAATAATAAATAAACAAAAGGAGTTAGTAAAAAGCGACAAAGTTTTCCTTATAAGCAACGAGAAGACCCTACGATATAATTTAAATAAGTTTGTAAAAGATACAGGAATAAAGAAGCATATTACCTTCCATAGTGCAAGGCATACATTCGCAACTTTATGCTTAACCTATGATATTGATCTATATACAGTTTCAAAGCTATTAGGACATAAAGATATAAAATCTACACAAATTTATGCAAAGTTAATTGACAAAAAAAAGGATGCAGCTGTGGATAAACTTCCGAAAATTTAAGAAAAAATTGGCATAAATAAATATATATTAATTTATGTTATAAATAATATTTGTTGTTAACAGTTCTTTGAAATTATCGCATGCGGAATGGGAAAACCGCTTAAATATCTCATATAAAATATTAAGTTATCCCAGTAAGGGCTTAATATTCATGAAAGGAGAAATAAATGAAACCTCGTGAATATTAAGCCTTTTTTTTAAAATAAACTTTCTTTAAATTTGAGCCCTAGAAAATTCCATAAGGAAATTTTATGAATAATTTTATGACCATCAGAGTCGATTCCTTAATTTTTTCATATCTTGTGTAATAATTTTTTCAATATTAACAACTTTATTAAAAGAAATTGCATAAATTTATTGATTTCAAACACAATACCTTAGCTTTTTCCAAATTTAAGATATAATACCCCCTTTTCATATTTTCTCAATTCAATTAGTGGAAACTTTATGACTAGATAATAGTTATACTATTGCATTTTGAATTTTTAAGTCATCATTAAGATTCTCCGTAATCTTTTCTCATCATAAGGATATCTAATTAATTTAATTATCTGCTCACGAGAATGTTTTATTAACTTTCCGGTTATCAATATAAAATGACTTATAAACCTTCTAACACGCATAAAAAAGTAGTGACCATCAAGATACAAATACTGTATTGCCTTTTTCAAATTATATGGCAAAACAGCAAATTGATAATATAACTGGTTAGAGACTAAAGATAAAAATCTGGGGTGATGTAAATTAAAGTCTATATCCGCTATCTTCCTGCCAAAATTCTTATTATGCTTTCTCATCTCATTTATGACTCTTCTAGTCGTTTCAAAATTAATAAACTTCATCTTTTCTACAGAAGCACAATTCGCTTTAGAAAAATACTTTACCACAGCATTGCCACACTGCATTCCTCTCTCAAATCCTCCATAACTCTGAAATGTAGTATCATCCTTTAATCTGTCTATATCTGAAACATATATCCCATTTATCATAAAATTCGCTATAACACTGTTAATGTAATCTATCTCTTTGTAATTCCTCTCTCTGACTTTCAATCCCAATCCTGTTCCAAATAATTCTTTTCATGCCAAAGGCAGATCAGCCTCGAGGCTGATAGTCCCAATTGCTTCATTATCTTGTTTACTATAAAATATTCACTCCCGATATATCGGGATTATGGTCATCTACTCATCAATTTTTATCTTGACATCATTTATCTCTTTTATCTTCACCCTCCAGGTGATTTTTGATTTTATTTAATCCCTTTATTTATTAATACTTGGAGGGTTTCAAATTTTTTATGGAATTTTCTGGGAATTGATCTAATAATTTTTGACAGGTAAAATTTAAATTGATAATATAGTAATTATTAATTAATGTTCTTTTGGAAAAAAGTTTGTTGGTTTAAAAATTGAGGATTTTTATGAGTTAAAAAATTTAGAAAAAGTAAGCCACCATACTGGCAATATGATGGCTTAATAAAAGGAAAATTATGGCAGTTCGAACAAAGGAATTTAGGAATTCTCCTTTCATAATTATGCAAACCACTTATTGGGTTTTGCAATTTACAAAAAATAATTATTTGAAAACTGAATGTCAAATAAAATAGAAAAAAACTTTTATCTTATAAAATAATTTAATTGAGGAGTTTTTTATGGAATTTTCTGGTTGATCTAATAATGTTTGACAGGTAAAATTTAAATTGATAATATGGTAATTATTAATTAATGTTCCAATGGAAAAAAGTTTGTTGGTCTAAAAATTGAGGATTTTTTATGAGTTAAAAATTTAGAAAAAGTAAGCCACCATACTGGCAATATGATGGCTTGATAAAAGGAAAATTATGTCAATTCGAACAAAGGAATTTAGGAATTCTCCTTTCATAATTATGCAAACCACTTATTGGGTTTTGCAATTTACAAAAAATAATTATTTGAAAACTTAATGTCAAATAAAATAGAAAAAAACTTTTATCTTATAAAATAATTTAATTAAGGAAGATATCATGAATCAATTCATGCAATTAATATTAGCAAAACTCGATATTATCGAGAAAGCAATTCTTAAAAAAGAAAAACCGCATCTTGATTTATCAGAATTGTCAGACTATATCCAAATTAGTCGTAATACTATTTATCAATGGACAAGCAGAAAACAAAATAAAATTCCACACTATAAAGTGGGTAAGAAATTGTATTTTCGTGTCTGCGAGATAGATAAATGGGTATTGAGTCAGTCAAATAAAATAATGACCAATGGAGAGGTTGACGAAGTAACCTCAACACATTGTTTAATTTCAAAAAAGGGTGGTCGCAGATGAAAAATCTCCTACCACCTTCCTATAAGCACCTGCTTTACAAAGATGAAAAAAAGGAACAACATTAAAAGTGAATTAGAGCTGTTTTTTAGTATGCTTTTTCCTAATATTAAGGGATATATTGAGGTCAGGGGATTTAAAGTCGGACATGAAAAACCTGTTTTCAGGAAGTTTTTCAAGACTGTAATGGAACTATTAGAATATGAACTACCAAATGACCTAAACCTTTATTTTGGAGTATTTGAGCGTAAAAACACACGAAGTGGTGCTTCTTATAATTGCAGTCGCACAAACGCACTTTGGGTGGACATAGATCATGTTGATATTACAGAACTTGATAGTAGATTAAGAAATTCTAAACTTCCAAAACCTTCCATAATTGTGAACAGCGGAAATGGTTATCACTGTTATTGGTTATTAGACGCACCAGCGACCTATGTTAAGAGTGTTTTAGTAAAGATTGTGGTTGAGATTGGAGGGGATTCAAGACCAGTTGACACAGCAAGAATTTTAAGGATACCGGAAACATATAACTTCGAGGAAAAAGAGCACAAACATTGTAAAATAGTAATGATAAAAGACTCAAAATATTCTATTAATTATTTTAAAGAATTGCTTGGGGTCACTGAGGAATTAAAGGACGAAAGGAGAGATATAGTCAACCTTGAAAAATTTAAAGTCGATAGGTATTGCATTTCTCAAATGTTAAAGGGTGTTAAAAAAGACTACAGGAACTTTTCTGAGGGACGTTTAATTAGTTATTTTAAACAACAAGGATATACTAAAATTGAAACCAAAGAGATAATTGACACTTGGAATTTGAGAAACAAGCCACCAGAAAAAAGAAATAAACTTCTATATGATTTTGAGCGTTATTGGTTTGGTAGATATAAACTTTTAGGATGTCAAATAAATGATATTAACCTTCAGGGAATATTATCGAATTTCTGTAATAAATATGAGTGTGAATTTTTAGAGCACCTGGATATTCAGAAGTTAAATATTGAAAATACAGTTGAATATAACAACAGAATATTTAATAATTTTAAAAATTTATCAGGATACGAAATAATTGTTTTTGGTGTGTTGTTAAGACATAGAGAAGGATTAAATACAGTTCAGCTAAAAGATAAATTAAGAAACATGAACAAAGATAAATTATGTATGAGTTTAAAAATACTTTATAGAACTTTAAAGAAATTAGAGAAGTTAGATTTAATTGAAAAGCGAGAAGGTAAACGAAGAATTGGAGGAAGTAATTTTTACAGGGTTATACTACAAGGGACATTTGGACTTGGTTATACCTTATTAAGCAATGGTGCGATAAATGGTGCAATAGACAGACGAGTAACACCAGACCAATTAAAGATTTATCTTTTGTTGTTAAAATTCGCTTTTAAAAAGGGTAAATGTTTTCCTTCACAGTTAACTTTAAGTAAAGAAGTAGGAACCACGATCAACTATATTTCTAAAACAATTAAGCAGTTGGAACATGTGGACTATTTGAAAAGATACCCTTTCTATACTGTTAAGAAGGTTAAAAAGATGTATTTAAAGTTGTTGGTTTAAAATGTTTCAAAATTATTTGTAAGTGTCGTTTTAGTTAACTATAAATGCAAATACTTAACTTACTAATATTACGCAAGAACCAAGTTTGTAGATGTCGTTTTAGTTAACCTAATAATACAAAGTATTATATATACACATAACAGTGAAAGAAAATAAAATAATAAATCCCAATAGTGAGAAAGAGGAAAAAATGAGTAAAATCATTGGAGATATCCAAAAGAATTGTAAAGAGGTGATACGAGCCAGTGTAAACAATTATAAGGGCAGGGATATATTTGACCTGCGAGTATTCTATGAGGATGATCAGGGAGAACATAAACCAACTAAGAAAGGTATAGCATTTAGTGTAGAAACTTTTAACAAGGTTTTTGAACTTATGAAAAAGGCAAAAATGCAGATAATAAATAAAAATTAAAATATTAATGGAGGTAAGTTAAAATGTTAAATATAGTTCAATTGACAACAGAAAAATTACAACCGAATGATTACAATCCAAATATGATGACTGAGAAAGAGTTCATCGAATTAACTAATGAATTAAGAAAACTTGGACGAGTTCCAAAACCTATTGTAGTGAGAAAAAATGGTAAAAACTTTTGTATTGTTGATGGTGAACATAATTGGAGAGCTGCAAAAGAAGTTGGCTTTGAAACTGTAACTTGTGAAATAATTGAAGTAGATGATTTTCAGGCAATGTGCCAGACATATAAAAGAAATCAACATGGAACTCATAATCCAGTCCTTTTGGGTAAAATGTTCCAACGGATGATGGATAAGAGAAAACTATCTCAGAGAGCATTGGCTAAAGAAATTGATGTTTCTGAAGGAACTATCCGTAACACTATGGAATATACAAAAGCTTCTGAAGTGCGTAACGATTACGCATTTGATAAACTAACAGTAAAACAGATTCGTTATTATAATAGGTTACCAAAAAGAATAGCGGATATATGGCTGGATTGTGGAGCAGATATTTTAGCTTTATGGAGATGGGCATATAATAAAAAAGCCACAAAAGAAGATATAAAAAATGCAGAAAAAGAGTATTGGATTGACGAGAATAATAATAAGCATTTTGGAAGCGATAATTTATGTGAACATTATAAAAGATATGATGATTCCATCCTTTGGGAATGCCTTTGTAAGAGTGGTAGGTATCCAAAAAATTCAACCTTTTTTGTTAATGCCATAAATATTATAAAAAAGTGGATTACTTATGAGAATAAATGGTGTTTTGGAATTACAGACGATGATGGGTTCCATGGAATAAGAAGAACCACTCTCCGTAATTATACTAAACACTATTACAATAATGAGTTCCCTGTTAGAGAAGAATATCTAATGACTAAAGTTCTTAATATCTTAATTAATCCAAGAACCACACCCCCTACCTTTATTCTTTCACCTGATGAATTTGATG
>JAGMCF010000168.1 GCA_023129415.1 Candidatus Cloacimonadota bacterium | reverse complement strand
TTTTTGAATGTTAATAGATAATTTTTTTTATTGACAATTAATATTAATAATTATTAAAATGAAAAAAAGATTCTTATATAAAAAGGAGCAGTTTTTATGACAAACAAAAATATCTATATTTCAATTGCTATTATCTTCTTTCTTTTTTTATTTCAGACAATTGAGATTAAGGCTGAATCATCTGATAATGATATCTACTTTTTTCTTGTTGATATATCACGAAGTATGAAAGATGTAGGTTTAGATGTAAAAGTAAAAAAGGAATTGCAATACTTTATAAGCAAAGAAGTTCCACTTGGTTCTAGTTTATTGATAATAGGATTTGGTGAAAAAATTAGTTTAATCTATGATGATAAAATTGATAATGTTGAGGATAAAGAAAGAATATATAACCAATTCTCTTTTTTAGATTTTAACGAAGACTGGACTCATATGAGCGCTGCATTTGATCGATTAGCTAAAAGACTTAATGAATTACACAAACTATATCCTAATACAAGAAAATATATTTATATTTTTACAGATGGAAAAAATCAACCTCCTTCATATTTAGGTGAAAAACCAGAACACTTTAAGGAAATATTAAATAAATATTTTAGTCCGAA
This sequence comes from Candidatus Cloacimonadota bacterium, assembly GCA_023129415.1. Lineage (GTDB taxonomy): Bacteria > Cloacimonadota > Cloacimonadia > JGIOTU-2 > JGIOTU-2 > JAGMCF01. The sequence continues at coordinate 6,447 of JAGMCF010000168.1, read as the reverse complement.
TAAAATTGACTCATTGAATTCATATATTTATTATATTTCTTTTGGCACTGAAGCACCAGAGGAAATAAGTGATATGGAAAGCGAATCAGAAAGAGTAAAAGTTGTAATCAAACCCGAAGTGCCGGAACCCGAACCAATTATACCAAAAGAAATTAAATTAGAATTAGAAAAGGAGAGGTTCAAATTAATACAAGCAAAAAAGGAAAGTTTTAGTCTACATTTTAAAATTATATCAATTACCAAAGCTTGCGAAGTAAAAGCAAAACTTGATAATAAAGAAGAAGAACTGTTGTTAACAACAAAAATGAATGATTTCAATATTACCTATACACCTGATGATCTTTCTGAGGGAAAACATAAATTCAAAATAGAATTTACAATGCTTAATAAAAAAGGGACTATTAAACCTAATACATTTGTAATTACATATATTGTAAAAATTCCAAATTATACTTTTTGGTATATTTTAGGAGCAATTCTATTAGCTATTATTATATTTATTATTATTTATAAATCCATTCCATCTTTTCATGGAGAACTTATTTTTATTAAGGATGGCAATGAGTTTCCTAAAAGATTATATGGAAAATCCTGTAAATCAATTAATGATTTAAGAAAAGGTTGGGGAATACCACCATCAATTAAGGTTTGTCCAGATTCATCTAAGAATAAGGTAAAGATTAAATTCTCACTTTCTCCAAATCAAAAGGAGAATTTTACCAAAAATGGGATGCCAGTATCTAAAAGCCCAATCATTCTAAGGTCTGGTGACAGCATAGAATATGCAAAAATAACAGTAAGATATCAGTATAAAAAATAATTATCAAAATTAATCAAAACAAAAGGAGTTAATTATGGCTACTATATTTATCGGTCTTGGTGGCACAGGTGTAAATGTAGTTACAAGAATCAAAGAAAAATATAGTCGTTTTACATTTACAAAAGTACATGGAGAAAAAGAGGTTATATTTCATGGTATTGATATAGATAATCCCAATATTGGAATTACTCAAAGTATTGATTTTACTCAAGTAAGTATTTCTAATCCTCAAGATGTAATAAATACACATTGGAAAGATGATGATATATTTAAAAAATGGTGGAAAGAAGGTTATTACCCTGAATGTGCTCTTGTTTCTGGAAATGCGGCTGGGAAGCATAGAGCCAATGGTAGGATCATTTTCTGGCATAATTTCAATTTATTAAGAGATGAATTAGAGAAAGTTCTTAGAAGCGCTACTAGAGTAGAAGCTAGAGAAGCCGACAGAGCAGTTGAACACAAAATATATCTGATAAATTCGAGTGGTGGGGGAACTGGTGCGGGTATGTTCATTGATGTTGGCTTTTTACTAAGAAACTTAATTGGTACTCGTGAAAATTATAAGTTATTTTCTGTCTTAATTCATGGTAATATCTGGGAAAAAGCAGGATATAAAGGAGCCAAAACTGTGGCTTTTGGTGCCCTTACTGAACTTGAACGATGGATGGAAAGGCCCCAAGAATATGAAATGAAATATTTTGATTGTAAATTACCAACAACCAAAAAACAATTTAACAGACTTTTTGATATGGTATTTCTCCTTGATGAAACAAATTTAGATGGGCGCGTATTCATACCTACTGGCAATCAGGCTTTACCTGATCAATACATGGATTTTGCTTCTTGGTTATTATTTACATTATCCATTCCAGACACCAAAGTATGTTTGCAAAATATTATTTCGTTTTTTGGTCATTTAGATGAAACTCATATGAAGGAAAAAACTAAAAGAGCACTACGTTACGGTAGTGCAGCAGTTTCTTTAATTACAGTACCCTATGAAGAAATTTCAAATTGGGTTAAAGGGGCATTCATTAACGAATTTTACAATGGATTTGAAAGAACTGATTTAGAAGATACCACAAAAATTTTGAAACAGCTTAAAATATATGAAGAGGATGCTGGTCAATTATCTAATGAATTAAAATCTCATAGATCTTATAAAGAGTTAATAAATTATGCAGCTACTATTGCTTCCGATGTTGGCAGCTCACGAAATTTAGATACATTTAATTATAATTTAACCGAATACAATCTTACAGAATTAAATGGAATAAGAGATCGAATGTCAATCTGGAAATCAGAAATTAATAGATTTTTATTAACAAAGAAAGATGTGTTTAGAAACGAAATTTCGACTCAAATTTCTTCTAATATCCAACAAACATTTGATTTTACAGGCATTCTTCAATATCTTGAAAATCTTACAACAAAGATCGAATTTCAAATAAACAAAGTTGAAACAAAATATCAAACTAAAGTATCCTATTCCATTCGTATTGAACACATGAATAATATTATTAAAAACCTTGGTGAATTTCCAACCAATCCAACTAAGTTTTTTCTCAAAAGGAATAAATTCAGAGGATTGATTGATGAATGGATTGCTTATAGCGGCTTCAGAAATATAGTTAATCCTAATACTTATTTATATGCTTATACAAGTGATATCCTATTGGATGAACTCAAAACATTTTATCACACCCTACGAGAAATAGTGCAAAACAGGATTTCCCAGGTAGAATCAGTAAAAGCTATTTATGAAAAACTTCAAAGTAAATATCAAGAACTCAAAGCAAGGTATCACTATGATAAAAGTAATATTATTGATCCTGAAAAATTTGAAAAGAAAGAGTATCCTCTCTTGCTAAGTGTCCCAATAGAAGTAGATGATTTAAAGAATGTTATTAAAGATTTACAACAAAAAGATATTGATAATCAGTTGAAATTATCTCTTTGGTCTGGTATGTCTATCAGTAATAAAGAATTAAAGGGAATTAACTTCTATTATCAAGAAATTTATGCAGACTTAGCTGAAACCAAAGGCAGAAATTTAGACAAAATCATAATTAATGCTGTTGATGAACTTGATAATATTATCCAGAGTAAGTTGAATACAATAATTGAAGAAACTGTAAATAAATATTTTAGGATTGACCATTCTTTAAGAAAGTATTTCCAAGGAAAACATAAGGAATATAATGGTCTTCTCAGTTATCCAGAAGAAAAAGCAAAATTTATTAAATTACTTTCCTATGAAGTTGGTTCTCAGACAATAGGTGCACTGGAAGACAAAAAACTAAGTGAAGAAGAATGGATAAACATTGCTCTCAAAGGATTTTTTAAATCCTTAGGGAATTTAGTAAAACCTTTCTGGTCATTTTCTAACGAAGAAAAAAGAAAAGAATTCCGTCTTCCTGAATTAAATCAAGAATTTCCCGCAATTTTTCGACATCCGGATTTAGATCTTCCTTTAGATGTTTTTAATAACCAAAATGACATGAATTCCGATCAATTCCGTCTTATCCTATTTTCATATCAATTTGGTGCCCCCTTATATCTATTAAATACTGTGAAAGATTCATCCTATGAACTTTATAAATCTGGAAAAGCAAGTACTATTCCTTTTGGTGATATGAGGTTTCTTAATGAATGGAAAGATGATATAGAAAAACCTTCACGCTTTGCATTTAGTGATTTTCTATTCTTGATGGCATTAGGCTTTAGAATTATTCATCGTGCAAAAAAGGGGAAAGCCAAAGGAAAAACTTATTATTATGGCGAAACAAACTTGGGCAGAATCACTGAAGCAATGTACAAAATAAGAGATAAAATAGCAGATAATATAAAAGAAGAGATAAAATTAAAAATAAGAAAAGAAATCTATGATATATCACTTTCTGGGACAGATCAATTAAATAAGTATAATGGTTTATTGGTTGATGTTGATAAGCAACTTGATTCATTAAAACCACCTAAAACAAAAGGAAATATCACTGCATATAATATTTGGACACATTTGAAAGAGAAAGTTAAGGTAAAAAGATTAAAGAATGGGGAAGTTTCCTCTTATGATGGAAAATTTTATTGTGATTCAAAAAGTGATATGGATGCAATAATTAAAGAACATACAGGAATAAGTGGATTATAGAAAGAAAAATAAAATCTTATGGATTTTAGGTGGAAATCTTAAGTTCTCAAATTACTTCGGAATTAATGCTTTCTGTGGAAATTTAGTTGATATAATAAACAATTTAAAATTAGAAATTAAAAAAAAAGATGAGATAGTTATCATATTAGATATTCAGGATGAAGATGAATTTCCTGATGAAAACAATAAATTCTGGAATTTTTTCAATGTTCATAGTCATAATAGAGTCTTATTCGTTTTACATAAAAGGAATAAAAATATTGAAAATGTCATTAGTAATAAAAAAAAATCTGGTTTGATATCTGGTCCTCTTTTTTATGATTATCATTTAGCTGATAAAACACCTATCTCTTATGCAGAAACAGAGCTGATTCTTTATTCCGTTTATCAAATCTTTCCTGATTTAGAAACCGACCTAAATGGTGTCCTATCAATAAGAACTTTTCTTCCAGACAATATTCTTAAATTGCCCCAGAAAATGAATGAGGTTTACCAAAAAACTATTTCTCAAGAAAATGGAATTTCTCTTCCTGAATATACTATTATCAAAGAAGATTTAGATATTACTCAATTCAAAATTAATTATCTTTTATATAATCCTTTTGATATTGATGTCGATAAGGAACTAAAAATTGAAGTTGATGAAAGAACCATTGATAATATAATTGATGAAAACTTGAATGATAATAAAATGTATGAAATAGTTAAGATACTTACATCGATTCGTAATCAAAAATTATCTAACAGAATAACTACAATTTCACCAGAGTTAAGAATAAAAGGTGCCAAAAACTTACTGATTAAATTAGTCGATTTCAAGGAAAATATCAAACATAAAATTAGAGAATTAAAAAGATCATTGTCCCAAAACTTTAATTTTATTGAAAAAATCAGAGAAGAAGCAAAGGAAAATCTTACAGAACAATTTCAAAAATTTTCCAATTCAATTAACGACGAGTTAGATGAATATAATAAGAGATTTAAGAATTTTTTTAAATTCATATTTGCTTATAAAACAATTTTAAACTTATTCATTATCCTATTAATTATAATTTTCTTTTTAATACATTTTAAAGTAAAATTAGACCTCCCATCTTCAATTCTAATAGCATTAATTATATCATCAACAGTTATTTTATTGAAATGGATAAAGAAAAAATCAAACAAGAAAAAAGAAATTAAAGATCTTTGTGATGAAGGTTATGCAAAGATAATTAATGTCCTTAATCAAGATTATAAGAAAATCCCACTTTCCATTTGGAAACGAAATCTTAATTATATTAACTTAAAGATAACTAATATCTCATATGAATATGTACAAAGATCTTTAGATAGTCTAAAGCTAATTACAGAAAATTCTCCTCAGGATTTAACAGATAATATTTTCTCTACCAAACAGAAGATGATTTTCTTTATCCCAACAGCTAATGATTTTGAAAATATTCATCTCGATGATTTTAATATATATCTTAATTTGGATAAATCTGATCTAAATGATTATTTTTCGCAGCAGTATTTTAAGCAATTCAAATCTTTTAGGCTTGGCTCACTAACACAAGAAATTGCTGTGTATTTTAATGATTATTATAAACATCAAGAAAAAGGTTTATTATGGGATTTTAATGATGTGATTGATTATCGTGAATTATCTATTCAAAAAAAACTTTTTATTCCTAAGAATTATTTTATTCCTCAAGGAGTAGATATTGAGAAGAATGTTGTAAAAGAATTTCCAGAAAATCAAGAACTCAACATAATTGTTTTATTATCTCTATTTCAATTCAAGAAGGCAAACCAATGAGCAATGACGAGTTAATTAGAAATATAAAAACTCATAAAAAATATAAAGGGCAACTTTTACTTTATAGAGATATACAAGCTTCTAAAATAAATGAAAAGTATAATCTTAATACCCAATTTGAATATGTATTGAATGCTATCGGAATAAGACTTTTTGACTTTCAGGAAAAAGCTATATTAGCATATCAAGATGATAAAGATATTTTCATTGCTGGTGGATATGGTTCAGGTAGATCAACTACAATTGATATTCTTTCTGTTTATACTCTTTTTTTTCAAGGGCAATCCATTATCTATCTTTTACCTAATACAACTCAACTCGAAGAAAAAAGTGAAAGGTTAAGATCCAGTATACAAAAAATTATAGAAACTATACCATTTACTATTACCTTTTCAGACTCATCCGAACATTTAATTGAAAAATTAAAACATTATCCTGAAATTGTTATCACAACAGCTGAAATTTTTTATAATTGCATAAAGAAATATTCTTCTGATAAAGTTCTAAGGGATTTTTTATTCTCACTTGGATTAGTTGGAATAGAAAAAATTGAATTATACAAACCCAAGGAAATTATCTTTATAACTCGGTTGATCAACTTATTAGATTTTTTTTCTAATACTCGGTTTGCTATAACCTCCTCTTCCGATGAAGATTTTCCATCATTTAGTAATA
>JAGMCF010000167.1 GCA_023129415.1 Candidatus Cloacimonadota bacterium | reverse complement strand
TGCAGAAATCAATGCACCTTTTGGAATTATTTTTATAATTTTCACATTATGTTCAGAATTAATTGGAAAATTCTCTTCGATATTTTCCCATGGGTCAGGCTTTATTTGTTTAATCCCAAGAGCAATTCTTTGCATAACTTTATCAATTGAGAGAATGACTGCTTCAACTTCCTGACCCTTTTTTAGCACTTCACCTGGATGAAGAATACGTTTGGTCCAGGATAGATCAGAGATATGTATCAAACCGTCAATATCCTTTTCCACCTCCATAAAAGCACCAAAATTTGTAATATTCTTAATTCTCCCTTTTATCTTGGTGCCAACAGAATGTTTAACATCAATAGTAATCCACGGATTTGGTTCAACCTGCTTTAAACCTAAAGAAATACGATGTTCATCCTTATCAACAGAAAGTACAATTGCATTAGCTACGTCTTTAACTTTAAGCAGTTGTTTGGGGTGTGTAATCTGTTTTGTCCAAGACATCTCAGAAATATGGATAAGACCTTCAACACCTTTTTCAAGCTCTATAAAAGCTCCATAATTTGTAATATTTGTAACCTTACCTTCAACCTTTGAACCTTCAGGATATTTTATCTCAATATTTTGCCAGGGATGTGGCACTAACTGTTTTAATCCTAATGATACTTTCTCGGTTTCTTTATCAAAAGAGAGGACTTTCACCTTAATTCTATCTCCGATATTAAGCATTTCTGAAGGATGACTAATATGACCCCATGACATATCAGAAATATGAAGAAGACCATCTATTCCACCAAGATCAACAAAAACTCCATAATCCATTATATTTTTTACTACACCATCAATCTCAATTCCTTTTTCCAATTTCTCTAATAATCCAGATTTTTTCTTAGTCAGTTCCTCCTCTAAAACCATTTTTCTGGAAAGCACGATATTCTCTTTTCCACGATCAAAACTTATGATTTTAAAATCAGAATCCTTTCCTACAAGATGGTCTAAATTCGGAAGAGTTTTTGTAGAGATTTGAGATGCAGGAAGAAAAGCACTAACAGAATTGAAGTCAACAATCATACCACCTTTTACTCTTCTTATAATTTTTCCTGAAATCTTCCTGCTTTTGTTATAACATTCTGCTAATTCTTCCCAATGTCGTTGAAGATCAGCTCTTTTCTTTGATAAACGAGGTCTTCCTTGTTTATTCTCCTTTTGTATTATATATACCCAGATTTTATTTCCAACCTTGGCTTCTTCTGGTTCTGTGAATTCAGAAATATGTATAACACCCTCTGCTTTAAAACCGATATCAACCAAGACCTCAGTAGAATCTGCACGAATGATTGTTCCTTCAACAACATTTCCAGATTTAACTGTTGCCATTGTCTTTTCATACATCTTAATTTGATTTTCAAAAGAAGTTGCTTCAGAAACCTTAACCTTTTCAGTTTGGACAGAACTCTCTTGCCTTGATTCCATTCTCTGTTCAGAAAGTGGTTCTTGTTTCTTTTTCTCAATTACAACTCCTTTATCCTTTTTATCAACTTTTTTAGGTGAAGATTTTTTAACAACTTTTTTTTCTTTTTTATCAGTTTTTTTCGCTTTAGGAGATTCTTGAAATACATCTTTCACTTTCTTCTCAGTGGTTTTTGTAGAAGTCTTCTTTTTATCCTTTTTTTCTTCTTTTTCTTCGATGAGATCCAATGTTTTACTTGCAGATGTTTGAGGTTTTTTTGGTGATTCTTCTGAAATTTTTGATTTTAATTTCTTTTCCTTTTTTTCTTCTAAATCACTAACAGTTTTTTTTCTTTTTCCCTCTTTCTCTTCCTTTACTTCTGATGTTTGTTCTTGTTTTGTTTCCTTTACACTTACATTATCATCCATACTTCCTCCATTTTTTATCGAGGATGCCTATTTATGACATTTCCTTTTTTTTATCCTCTTTAATAAATTAACTCTTTAATATTTTACTACATATCTAAAATTCTTTTTTTTGCTCCATTGATTATCCATTCTGGGGTAGAAGCACCTGCAGTTATTCCAACTGTGTCAATATTTTTAAACCATTCATCCTTCAATTCTTCGGAAGTTTCAATATAATAAGTTCTACAATTTTCTGATTTAGATATCTCAGCAAGACGAGCAGTATTCGCACTATTTTTACCACCAATTACAATCATAATATCAACATTATGGGCTAATGCTTTTGTTGATTCCTGCCTTAGTAATGTTGCATGACAAATAGTATTCACTATATACAATTCTTTACATTCCCTGATTAACTTGACTGACAGTTTTTCAAATTTATCTTCGATCTGGGTTGTTTGAGCGATTAAGCCAATCTTTTTTCCCTTTGGCAGATCAAAATTTGAATCAGGATTTTCAACGACTATAGCACTATCATCAACATAACTAAGAAGTGCAGCAACCTCAGGGTGATTTTCTTCACCTAAAACTACGAGTTGAAAACCTTCTATAGTGAGCTTTTTTGCATATTCTTGAGCATTTTTAACAAAAGGGCATGTAGCATCAACTACATTCACTTTTTTATTCAATAACTTCTCATAATCATAAGATGTAATTCCATGAGAACGGATAATTATTGTCTCATCAGTAATATCATCAATATCTTCTATAAAATCGATTCCTTTTTCTCTAAGATGCGAAACCATTTGAGGACTATGGATAATTGGTCCTAATGTGGCTACTTTTTTATTTTGTTGAGCAGTTTTTAAAGCAATTTGAATTGCTCTTTTTACACCAAAACAAAAACCAGAATGCTCAGCTACTTTAACCTTCATCATCTTCAATACTATTAATAATATCTAAAATCTTCTGGGCAAATTTTCTATAATTAGGTTTCTCATCTTGAATACTTTTATACTTTTCAAGAGAAAAAGGGGGTTTAAAAATAAAAGTCAAATGTTTCTTTCGAAAGAAACATTCTTTGAACTTGTTAATATTCAAAATCTTAACTGGAAAAATTTTGGCTTTGGTTGCCAATGCAATTCTTGCGACACCTGGTTTTGCAGTAAAAGATTTTCTGCTTCCTTCAGGAAAAATCACAAGAGTATTTTTGTTTCTTAGTAATTCCTCGCATTTTTTTAT
>JAGMCF010000166.1 GCA_023129415.1 Candidatus Cloacimonadota bacterium | reverse complement strand
ATAGAATTATACTCAACACTAAATCTTGATATTAATCAGGTTGATATTGTATATGGAAAAAGATTGCTGAACAATCTTTCATTTGGGATTGGTATTAGTTCTTTAACTTGCGATATAAATGTTGATTTAATTGCAAAGATTAACGGAATTATTCGTCAAACCACTCCGCAAATTGATATAAATAAGGCTTTTGAAGACCCAACTGAGCTATATAGAAATACGCTTAATGATACAATAAAGATAGACTTTCATAAGAGTTTATTTGGTGGCAAATTTGCTTTAAGTTATAGACCCTATAAATGGCTCTATCTCGATGGTGTTTACAATATACCAAGAAAGGAGAATCTCGAAGGTTCATTAAGAATAGTGAAGCATGATTTGTATGCATTAAACATAAATTATGATAAAGATGGTCCCGATGGTATTCCTGATACTGAGGATGATGAAGAATTATTTGACCCACAAAATCTAAAGCCTTCTGAAATAACATTTACAAATAGAACTATTTATAAAAGCAATACATTAGAATTTTCTTATCCAGGAAGTTTTGGATTGAGTGCAGCGGCAAAAACAGGAAAGTTCACTTTTGTCTTATCGTATGAGAAACCCCTCGGAGACCTTTCTTTTCATTATGTAACTGATATATTTAAGGATGGCATTAAGAAAGATTCCTTAGATAATTGGATATATTATCCTGAACCTGATGATACAACTGCATCTACAAGAAGCTATACAGTCGGATTAAAGATGAAGCACAATGCAAAGATTGCTATAGGATATGGTAGGTTTGCATTAAGTGGACAGCTTATTGTTGCAGACCAGTTATCAGAGGGATTTAAAGATGAGAATAATGAACCTATTAAGCCCAAAGAGAATATAATATATGGTTCTGCATCATTAGGTTTTGGTTTTCTTCTTACTAGAAATTTAGCATTAGATGTAAACTTAGTAGCTTTACCATATCCGCTTGCAGTAAGAAGCACATTAACATATATGTTTTAGAATTTTTTATTAATTCATCTATTTTAAATTATAGGAAAGATTAATAATTTGAAAATCCAAAATTAAGTGAAAATACTAAAATCAATATTTGTTGAGTTTTATCATTAAGTTTTTTCGAAATAAAAAATGTCATCCTCAACATTGTTATACTCAACTCGATTGGGGATTGATTGAGGATACAAGGAGGAAAAAAGTGATTAATATTAAGAAGTTTATTACTTTTATATTTGTTTCAATTCTATTTGTTAACATTTCCACTCTTTTGGGAGATGGCATATTATTTCCTAATGGAACGAATATAAATTCGCATATTCTAACCTGTCCATTTAATAGAGATAATGATATTATATTAACAGATATTCCAATGGATATGTATAAAACAGATGAATCTTTTATTATTTCTTGGACTCCCGCAGATTCCACTTGTATTTTTTATTATTCATCAGCTCCAGGTGGAACAAATATTAATAATTATACTCCTAGTAATGGGACAGGTACAGGAAGTATTGAGATTTGTGCTGATGATATTGGAATTGGGGTTGGAATTTATTATTGTATTGTTTCAAATGGAACCCAAGATTTCACCTCAGTTGAATTTCAATTAATTGTTGAATCATCATCCGGTGTAAATATGAATCAGCCATTAAGTGGTGAAGTTATTGAAATGACTACACCCACATTTAGTTGGGATCCGAATCCTGGAGTTCCATATTATCTCCTTGTATTATCTGATAACCCTTTTACTATTGGTGAGGATGATGAGGGTAATATAACTGTAACTGGAATTAACCCTATATGGGCATTAATTACTCCTGATAATTCAGTTGTTTATGGAATACAGGACCCTTCAGGTAATTTTTTCTACACAGCACCACCACTGGTTCCTGGTTTAGAGTACAATTGGATAGTATTAAACAATTATGGAAATGATCCTTTACTAACCTCTGATGTGACTTCTACTCCTTTTGGATTTACATTTGAAACTCCTAACCCAATAGAAGCTCCTGAATTGATTAGCCCTGAAAATACCACAACAGATTCTTCAGAATATATTACTTTTGAATGGACTGTTGTCGAAGAAGCAATGACTTATCAAATATTTCTTTCTGAGATAAGAATTGAACAAGGGAGTGAAGTTCAATATCCTGTTTGGGACCAAGTCACAACTAATACTTTGTTTGATTTCAATGCAAGTGCTATTTTAACTGCTGCGAGATATGCATGGAAAGTAATTGCCACTGATGAAGATGGAATCAGTGCTTGCAGTGAAGTGTTTGAATTTACATATGATATCGATATTTTTACATTGGATCTTACTATCAAAAATCCTGATAATGTTGGGATTGGCTTTGCGCATGTAGAAATTGACCCTATTGAAGGCTCAGGTGATAATATCCCTCTTACTGTTGGTCCTTCCGGTTATGAGGAAAAAATCCTTCCTCTCGGTAATTATATTGTTACAGCAAGCAAGGATGGATATGAAACTCAAGATGATACAGTGACTGTTACTGTTCCTGATACGACAATAGGGCTAACGATTATTTTACATTATTCTGAATGTTTTTTCTACGGTTCTGTAGTTGATTCAATAGGGAATTTAGTGGAAAATTCAACAATAAATGCAGAAAGTACTGAAGGTGAGATTCGTTCAACAACTTCAAATACAGGGAATTATAATATCGCAGTTACCCCTGGATTTTGGACAATTACTGCAGATAAAGAAGGATATGCTTTAGAATCTCCAATAGAAAGTTATATTGATATAGGAGATAATATACTTCTCGAAAACTTAACTATGTTAGTAAACGAGAAAGATTTGCAAGGAACTGTATTAAATACATCTGGAGTACCTCTTTCTGGTGTAACTATTACAGCAACAAAAGGAATTATCACCAGAACCAAGACAACAAACTCAAGTGGACTCTATCAATTTTTTGGTCTTGACATTGGAGAATGGTCAATTTATGCTGAAAAGCCAGGATATTACACACCTGGAGTTACTATTGTTGAAATTTTCCTATCAACTCCTTCACCAATTATTTTGAGTGATATTATTACTCCACAGGCAAACATTGTTAGTGGTAATGCAAATAATGGTATGGTTGGATTAGAAAATGTTGAAATAAAAGCAACCCCGTCATCAGGTAGTCCTTTGAGCACCTTTACTAATTCTTACGGAGATCATACTATAAACCTACCCAGTGGAAACTATGTTTTTACTGCAATCCTTGAAGGTTATACATCACAAAATACTCATCAATTAAATCTTACTGTTGGAGAAACTATTAATGGTATTAATTTCGAACTGAATCCTAATGAAAGTTATATTGAGGGAACAGTTATCTCAAGTGGGGTCGGGCTTGAAGGGGTTACTGTAACCGCAGGTGAAAATCAAAGCATTACTAACAATATAGGTGCTTATAGTATATTAGTCAGTCCTGGAACATATACAGTTTCTGCTACTAAAACCGGTTATACAAGTAGTGGTTCACAAACAGGTTCAATAGGTGCAGGTCAAACAGTTCAAGGTATAAATTTTGTTATGATGCCAAATGCCAGTGTAATCTCTGGTAAAGTTACACATGCTGGGGTTGGAATTGCTAATGCTCAAATAAAAGGATATAAGATTTCAACTGGTGTTTATATAACTGAGATAACTTCCGAAGATAATGGTAATTATGTTCTAAATTTATTTCCGGGTGAGTACAAAATTTGGGCTGAGAAAAGTAATTTTATATGTGGTGTTGGTGATACTCTTGATGTTTATATTAGTTCTGGGCAAACTATTCCTAATCAAAATATCGTAATGACTCCTTTCGAAGCGTATATTACTGGAACTACTCGTAAAACAAATGGAGATGTATTAAGAAATGTTTCAATATCTGTGGAAGAGATCAATAACCCGAGCAATTCATATTCAACCGTGAGTGGAATTTATGGGAATTTCTCATTAATCGTTGCACCCCAAGTTGAATACAAAATTGTTGCAAGTAAAACTGGATATTCATCTGCTGAAATCGAAACCGGCATATTAGGATTAGAAGGAACTTTCTCTGCTGTGTTGACTCTTTCTGGACTTCCGTCTTCTTTTTCTGGAAGAGTTTATGATGAATATGGTTCTCCATTGGGAAAAGCAACAGTTAAGGCTATTCGAAATGGTTCTTCCTATGAAACAACTACTTTAACAAATGGATCTTATTCACTCGGAATTTCTCCTGGTGAATATGATATAACAGCCTCCAAACTTGGATATTTACCATCTTCAACTACTGAACATATTAGTCCAGGTTCACAAATTGATACTATTTATTTCCATTTACAAGAGAATTTTGCAACTTTGCAAGGATTAATAACTGATAGTGAAACAGGAATACCAATTGAAAATGCTTTAATTTCTGCAAATCTAGCAATTGGAGGTGGAGGTATTGAATACAGCAATTCATCAGGATATTATTTGATAGAGGATTTATTACCTGGTTTATATTCAACTATCACTATAAGTAAAGCAGATTACGAAACAGAGATACTTGAAAACCAGTATTTAGTTGGTGGAGAAATTACTATTAAAGATATTCAATTGACACATCTAACATCTATACTTGAAGTAAATGTTGTTTCATCAAATCCAAAATTAGCTTTAAACAATGTTACGATATCTGTGGAAAATGGAGAAACAGGGGCAATTGTTTCTGCAGTCACTAATACTCAAGGATATTGTCAGCTTACAGGTTTAGCGAGTAATGTTCAATTCATAGTTACTCCAGGTAAAATTAATTATTTCGATTTTCCAGACACTTGCTTCTTATTTCCTGATACAACTCAAATTATAAACTTTGAAATGCAACTGATTAGTGCTACTATTTCTGGGAATGTTGTTGATGAAGACTCGACTGCTCTTAGTAATGTTTTTGTAAGTGCTGTAAGCCCAGATGGATTTTCTGGTAGTACAACTACTAATCCTTTGGGAACTTATAAATTACAAAATCTTAATCCCAATCGTAATTATATTATATCCTTAACTTTACCTGGATATACAGATGCTCAACCAGATACTATTCCACTTTTTACTGATGTATTAGAAGGTGTTGTTCTGGAAATGATTCCTAATGATAAAGTAATAAGTGGGATTATAACAGATCAAACAGATGATCCTTTATCAGATGTAAGGGTAACAGCAAGTGCAGAAGCAGCTACAAGTGAAGACTATACAGATTCCAATGGTGAATTCTCTATTCCAAGCCTTGCTCCATTTGAAACTTACCTCGTAGCTACAAATATTTTCCAGCAAGGATGGGAAAATACAAGTATTAATGCTGAAATTCTAGCTGATGATATTAATATCGGAACATTGGAGATGAAAATTCATACCTCAAAATTTTTAGGAGAAATAACAGATAATAATACAGATTTACCTGTTGCAGGTGCAACTGTTATTGCTCAAGATGATGCTAATACTTACACAGCAACTTCACAACCAGATGGATTTTTTGAGATATCCCTTCTTTATGCAGGTACTTATGATATAACTGTTATAAAAGAATCCTATGAAACCAAAACTGTAACAAAATCAGTAGGACATAAAGCTCTCAAGCTTGTTAACATTAGTATTGATCCTGTTGCTATTGTTTCTGTTTCTGTATCAGGTGACTTAAAAGACACTAATGATAGACCTATAGGTCTTACACAGATAAATTTATTTAATGATCAACAAACACTCGTAGATACTACACTGGAAGATGGAAGTTTTGTTTTTCCTGAAGTATTTACATATACAACTACATTCTTGAACACTAATCTAGACCCATTAAATTATAATAATGTTTTTGAAGAACTAAATATTCAAGAAGCTGATATTGATACAGTATTAAGAATTGATATACATTCAGCAAAGGTATTTGGAATAATAACAAGTTCCATAAATGAAGCAGAATTATCTAATGTACAAGTAAAATTATATAATAAAGAAGATGATATTTATTACGAAATAGCATCCGATATAACACAATCTGATGGGTATTATGAATTTACTTACCTTTATGAAGGAGATTACAAAATTGATACTTATCGTCCGGGATATACAGATTCTACTTTTTCTTTTTCCTTAGACGATTTTGAAGAAAAGGTTTTTAATTTTCACTTAATGCCCAAAGGCTTAACAATTTTTGGAGTTGTAAAAGATACATTAGGATTGCCATTAGAAGGAGCAATAATTAAAGTGTCAAGTAATGATAAGGCATCGAATGGTCAAAATATTTTATCTAAAGATGTATATTTCGATACCACAGGTGTTGATGGTTTATATGCTATAACAGTCGATACCATTGGAGATTATTCTTTAATTGCTTCTAAAGAGCAGTATACTCCATCTGATACTATAGATGTTGCACTACCTTCCCTACAAGACTATTTTGAACAGGATTTTGTTCTCAACCCAGTTATACTAAAAGCTTCTATTCATGGCAAAATATTAGTTTATGATGAATCAACGGGACAAAATGTTCCTCCTACTGAAGCAGTACTAAAGTTGCAAGATAGTTCAGGTGATATTATTGAGATTTCTATACAATCACCAGATTCTCTTTATGAATTCAATGGTTTATTAATTCCTGATATTTTTAGTCTGGAAGTAACTGTTTATTATTTAGATCAAGAATTTTATGAAATTATACCAGAGATTGAAATAACAGAAGAAGATACTGTTTATCAGAATTTTAATTTTACATATTATATCTTATGTAGCATACAATTTAACCTTACTGAAGATGGGACAATACCAATTGATAATGCTACAATTAGCATAACCTCAGCTAAATTGACTGCTCCCCTCTGGCTTTTTACTGATTCCACTGGGTTTTGCTCCACAGATACTACATTATATACAGGAGATTACACAGTAAAAATAACTAAAAGTATGGGTTCTTATGGTCGTTTTATAGAAGCTGGATCCTATACTATTAGTGGTTTATCTCCTCACATTGATGAAAATAAACAATTACCACTCCAATTTGATGAAAGCCAGCTTAACGATAAACTCAGCTCAGATATTATTGAACTTATTTTAAGGAAAGCAGAAAGTTATACAGACCCAGTATATTTGCATTATTATGATGTTGACAATAACTACAATGAAGTTGAAATGGAAATTGATGATACTCTTTTTACTTATGAAATCCCTCAACAGGAAAAATCAGGAAAAATCTCATTCTGGTTTACTTCCTACTCGGAAGAATTTGAACTCAATTTTAGTAATGCAACCTCTCCTTATGAGTTAATAATTACTTCAGAAGGAGTACTTTCTCAGGATGACTCAAGAATTACACCTTCTGAGCCAGTATTTGCTTATAATCAAGATTCAATATTTGAAGTTAACCTGTTAGATGATGTTGGAAATTCCCTTGATGATTTAGTTGATAGTGAAGGCTCTGTACAATGGACCTTGACAGATACAACTATTGGAAATATCTTTTCAATTCCTGGAGAAATAAGAAAAATAGATTTTTCTACACCTGTGGATATAGAAGGGAATCTCAGCGGAAAAATTAAAGCAATTGTTACATTAGAAGGTGTTACAATTACACTGGAAAATAATATTTATGTAAAGGATATGCATCTCAATAAATTATCTATAAGTGGGGTTGATGAGACTAGTAATGATAATTCGTGTTTCTTTACCGTTAGTGCGTTAAGCGATAGTGGTTGGGCTATGACTGTTCCTGTAGAATGGGATTCTATCCCAACAATATTGGGATCATTACAAGAACAGTCAGGCGGAGTCCTTTATACCCCAGATCAAAGTTTCATTGGACAATTTTATCTGAATGCCAAAGCATATGATCCTAGTTATGGTGATGAAATATCTACAAGTAAACAAATTACAGTTTACAAGAAATTAAATATCAATAATCCACAAGATATCTTATATAGTGGTAAAGGTTGTAATTTGACATTACCCGAGTTAATGCTGACTACTGGGTCTGCTAAGATATATCTTAAGTCTGTGTCAGTTCCTCCAATGAAAAAAGTTGGTTTAGACAATGAACTTAAAGGAGATATATTTAATGTAATTAGTGATAAATCTATATATACATTTGACAAAAGGCCTGGTATTATTTTTGAAATCGAGGAGGGTGTTAATTTAGAAAATATTTATATTGCTTACTGGGACAATTCAAGACTGAAATGGATAAAAGCAGAATCGGGTGGCAAAGGATATAGAGATGAAATTTCGCAGTTATCTCTTGAATCTATACCCGGTTGGCATGAATATGGTGTTGTAGGTATATCTGATAAATTAGGAATATATGATCTAAAATTACTTCCTAATCCATTTACACCTAATGATAAAATTGGCGAGAATATGGGTCTTCAGATTAGCTTTAGTATTTCTTCAAATATTGGACGATATGTAAATGTTACTGCGAAAGTATATAACCTAAATGGCACTTTAGTGAGAACCATACGAGAAAACCAACCAATGATGAAAGGTCAATATAAGATTGGTGAGGAGCAAACTCTATATTGGGATGGAAAAACTGATAATGGAAAAATGGCAAGAAATGGAAGATATGTTATACAGCTTATTGCTGAGGATGCAAAGCATACAGAAGAAGTTGTTAAAACTATAGTTTTAATAAAATAATTCATTAGTGAATTAGTGAATTAGTGAATTAGTGAATTAGTGAATTAGTGAATTGGTGAATATTTTTATTAACCAGTTAACCAGTTCACTATAAGTGAGGATATATGAAAAAGTTATATTTATTAGTTTTATTGATTTTTATTGCAACCAATCTCTTTTCAGATGATTTGAGTAATATTCAAGGTGCTTTTCTTGATGTTGGATTCGGTGCCAGACCTATGGCAATGGGAGGTGCTTATGTAGCAATAGCCCAAAAAGCCAATAGTATCCTTTGGAATCCTGCTGGTTTAAGTAATGCTATTGGTAAGCATAACATCTCTTTTGATAATGTGAATCTTATTAATTTGTATAATTATTCATTCGTTGGTTATGGGTATAGGCTGAAAAATAATCATGCTTTAGGTCTCGGTATGATTTATTCTGGTGATGAAGCGATGTCTGAAACCACTGTTTATCTTTCAGGAGCATTCAACTGTAAAAAGTATATAAGACTTAAATTTCTGAAAAAAATTAGTTTGGGTGCAAACCTCAAATATTTTGGATCATCTTTCGGTAACAATTCTGATGGTTCATTTATTGATGGAGATGGAGAGCATCAAGTTTCAGGTTCAGCTCATGGTTTTGGTTTAGATTTGGGTTTACAGACTGAAATATCAATTGTTAAAAAGAGATCAATAGATCAAATTGGTATTATATGGCGTAATCCTATTAATACAATAAGTTGGGAAAGCAATAATGAAACTGGAACTGCAGAAGGAAGTTATTCAGAAGGTTTACCTTCCTCACTCATAATAGGTTATGGCATGATAAAAGATAGATTTATCTTTTCTCTTGATTATGAAAAGGCTTTAAATCAGGATGTTGAAGATGTGGTTCGTACCGGAACTGAGTTTAGATTATTTGGAAGGAATTTAGCTCTTCGAACTGGATATTCACAAGAGATATATACTGGAGATAATAGAAGATATTCCTTTGGATTAGGGTTTCAAGTGAAATGGAAAAAGGCATTACTCTTTCTTGATATAGCTTATCAAATTCAATCACAATGGGAAGAGAATAATATTTTTAGAATTTCTTTAGATATGGTACTTTAGTTTTATAATATATCTCTATAATTGAATTTGTATTTGTTAATAGATGATTTAATGAGTATAAATTAAATATGTCAGTATTTTCATCCTATTCTTATTCAAATATAAATTTTAGAAGGGAGTAATTGTATGTTCAAACAAAATTTTATTAGAATTTTTAGTCTATCAGTACTAATTATTTATTCCTTGTTATTTTCCTTTCCTTCAAAAGCACATGCCTGGTTGAAGGTATATAATAAGACCGGCAAAAAGATTTATGTGGCAGTTGGACAGGTAGTTGGCGATGATTGGAAGACAGAAGGATGGTGGGAAATTAGCAATAACAAAAGTGCAATAGTAGTAGGTGGTAATAGACTTCCCAATGATTATTACTACTTATATGCAGAATATGAAGATGGCGGTTCTATTAGAGGTGATGGATATTATTTCTCTATAACTACACAAGGTTCCCAATTTACCATAAAGGCAGCTGATGATTATGATAAATGTCTTAGTAGTGATTTCCAATGGAAAGATTTTCGAGAATTAAATGTTGGATCGGATAATATGGTTTATACTTTCGATTAAGCATTTATCAATTTTGATAATATTATTTTAATTATTTCATTAATTAAATTAGATATGTAATATTTATAATTGTTAAAGTATCCCTATCGGAGTTTAATAATATTCAAATTTCTGCACATTTAAGATTAGTTTAAAATAAATAATAAAAAATTAGAAAGGAGATAATAAAATGGCACGAGTAAAAAATATTTCAAGGACTGGGGCTTTATATATCGTATTTTTAATTCTTTTCCTTTTATGCTTCTATATATTTGGTAGTAATACTACAATGAATGAAGGAACTTGGAGAAATATTTTTTTGTTACTAATAGTATTAGTTCCATGTGTGCTCTGGTCGATTTTCTTTTATTTACAAGATCGAATTGAGCCTGAGCCAACCGTTTATGTAATCGTTGCTTTCTTAGCTGGGATGGCTGGTTTTACTTTAATCGGACTACCATTGGAAAAGACTTTCTTTCAACTTAATGAATGGATGTACAAATCAACTGGTTTATTAGTACTTGGTTCAATTTTTGTGAATGGTGCTATTACCAGCTTTTTGTTTTATATACTAATTCGTTATTGCTTTTATCCTTCAAGAGAATTTGATGAACCTGTTGATGGTATGATTTATGGGGCTTTTATTGGTTCAGGATTTGCTATGGTAAAAAGCCTAAATTATCTATCGGCTTATCCTGATTATTCACTTTTTGTAATTGCATATACAGCCACAAAGAATATTCTTATATATGCCAGTATCGCTTCATTAATAGGCTATTTTCTTGGAAAGGCAAAGTTTGCAAAAAAAAGAACAAACATAGTTTCAATTGTCGGATTTATGTTAGGAACTGTGCTCATAGGTCTTTATCATATATTAAACGAAATTGTAATGACTGCTCAAAGAGTTGGAAATATCTTTTTGCTCTCATTTATTCTTTCTCTACTTTTTGCTATTATAATTTTAGCAATTGTTTATTTCAGAATGAGAAAGTTAACAGAAAAAGATTTACATAAGGATGTTAAAGTAAAGTTTGAGCTTAACCCCATTGTAATAGTTCTTTTCATCATTTTCCTCATCATTGGAGGATTTACCAAAAAGAGTGCAATAAGTGAAATTGAATTCATAAACGATGAATATAGTATTTCATTTCAATATCCGAATTCGTTATCAAGAAAACCTCCAAGAGATCCTTGGGAACCAACCATATCTACGGATTTTGCAAAAGACATTAAAACTCTTTTAAGAATTGGAGGTGATGATAAAGGTAGTTTTATCTTTGCATTCAAAGTAAAAAAAGGAATAGATAAACTAAGCACCTTAAATTATCGAGAATATATTGGAGATATTGACTCCCTTGCAATCTCTAAAGAAAAAATTAATATTGGAATGCAGGAAGGTATTCGTTTTAAATATAGTTATCCAAAAAGAGCCCGAAATGAAAATTTCCCAAGGCTATTTTGGGTTAACACTGATATAATTCCCACCAATAATAATACTTATATTTTCACTTTTAGAGGAACTCCTGAAAATTTTAAAGAAAAGAAAGAATTATTTGAAGATATTTTGCAAACTGTTAAATGGTTTTGAAAGTAAATTTCATTTATAGCTTTATGGTTCATTAGCTTATTCACACATAAAGACTTTCAAATTATGGATTAATTGATACTATTAAAGTGTTAATTTATACGGCATAAAAAAATAAAATTTTTTTCTGATTTTTTTTACTATATAATTTGTTAGTAATAAAAGAATAATGTATCATAAATATCTATTGAAAGTCTTTATTTTTTTTGGGATTATTTTTTAGTTGTTAAAAAGTTGATTTTCTTTTTGTTAAAAAGCATCTCCAGTAATAAAAAATTTTGACATTATCCCCAAATTGTATTGAAAATTTAGAGCACCTGATAAAATAAAATATTAATGCAAAAGCAACATTTTGATCTTAACAAATATAAACAAAAGAAAACCTTGAGTCGTAACCAAAAATTGAATAATCCTATCCGTGATAAAATATTAACTTGGATTCAACCCCTTGCTATGATTCTCGGGGCAGTTTTGGTGCTTTTTTTCTTCAGTCGTCTTATTGATATTATACTTACAAGTGAATATACTATTTCCAAACTTTTTAAGGGATGGATTTTCTTAACTGATCCTGAAATAGCTGCAAGTAGTATTGCTACAATGTTAGAGGTTGTCACAGCAGTCTTGGGCGTTTCCATCACAGTTGTGGCAATTGTTATTCAATTATCAGCAACGCGTTATACATCTCGCATTATTGATTTATTTATTACTGATAAAGTAAATTTCATCATTTTTTCTATTTATATTGTTCCTCTTGTTTTAGGGTTTTGGACCCTCAACTCTATTGACGAAACTTTTTACTCTAGAATCAATACTGGTTTGTTTATGTTTTTTTCAACACTTGGAATAATTCTTTTGCTGTCA
>JAGMCF010000165.1 GCA_023129415.1 Candidatus Cloacimonadota bacterium | reverse complement strand
CTCTAAAAAAGAAAACTAAACCATACTTGCTATTTTGCAGAACTCATATTTAACATAAACTTCCTAAATTTGAATCAATAATCATACTATTTCATTCACTATCTTCTATGTTTCCAATTGGTAAGCGTATAATAAAAGTTGTTCCTTTACCTACCGCTGTTTCGAATGTAATCGTTCCATTATGTTTTTTTACAACATAATTATGACAAATAGCAAGACCTTGACCAGTTCCTTTGCCAACCTCTTTGGTTGTGTAGAAAAGGTTGAATATCTTTGGTTGCTCTTCCTTGGGAATACCAATCCCTGTATCACTTATCCGTATTTCAGCCCAATCTTTATCATGATGAGTACTAATCGTTATTCTACCCTTCTTTTCAGCTCCATCACCTACAACCTCAGAAATTGCTTGAGCAGCGTTTAAAACTATATTCAGTATTATTTGATTAAATTCATCTGGAATGCATAAAACTTGGGGCATATCCTCAGCAAAATCAGTTTTCATTTCAGCAACATATTTCCATTCATTTCTTGATACAATAATTGTGCCTTTAATAGCTTTGTTAATATCAATAGGTATTTTCTTTGATTCTCCAGGATGACAGAACTCCTTCATCGCTCCAACAATTTTCGATACACGGTCAATACCGTCCTTTGAGTATTTTAATGCTGCTGGAACTTCTGCTAACATACAATCAATATCTACTTCGGCTAGATCATTTTCTAATTCCTTGAAATATTCTTGGGATGAAGAACCATTTTTAAAAGCTTCTAAAAGTGCATTTTGTTTTTTTAGAAATTTAATCAACTTACTGAAGGATTCATTAAATAAGCTTATATTATACCCAATATACTGAATTGGAGAATTAATTTCGTGAGCAATACCTGCAGCCATTTGTCCAATTGCTTCAAGTTTCTGAGTTTGTCTGAATTGCATCTCCATATATTTTCTTTCAGTGATATCTTCAATAACTCCATCAAAATATTTATATTCACCATTTTCATCTTTTACTGCAACTACCGACAAAGAAGCAAGAAAAGGCATTCCATCCTTTCTTTTTAATTTCAGTTCTTCATTCTTTACAAATCCAGTTTTCAACATTTTCTCATTAAAGCTTTTACTATCCTTAGGATTTTGATATAAGCTAGATATACTTCTTAATAGGAATTCTTCCTTGTCCTCAAAACCAAACATTTTAATAATTGTTGGATTTGCTTCTATAAATCTACCTGTAGGTCCTACTGAATTTCTAAAAACCCCTACATTGATATTATGCATTAATGTTCTGTATTTTCCCTCACTTTTACGAAGAGCTTCTTCAGCTCTTTTTCGTTCTGTGGTATCTCTAAAGAAATTAATGAAATACTCTATACCTCCTATTGTTATTGATTCAGAATTAATATCCATATATCTTACTGTCCAATCACTACACCTTATTGGTATATCCTCTGCTAATGACTTATCCCCTTTGTTGTGTGACATTAGTTCTGATATAACATATTCTTTCATTTCCTCAGGTGTTAAATCAAGTAACTTTTTTTCTTTTAATTCCTTTTCAGAATAACCTGTCATTTTGCATAAGGCAGGATTAACATAAACTGGCTTCTTTGTTTTAATATTTGTTATAGCAATACCATCAGGTGAAGATTCAAAAAGCACTCTATATCTTTCCTCACTCTCGAAGAGTCTCCTTTCCATCATCTTGAGATTATAGTAATCTAATGCTTCTTTAATATAGGCAATAAACTCATTTTCAGAAATCCAGGGTTTAATAATATATCTAAATATTTCTCCAATATTTATAGATTCAAGAATCTCAGTTGGGTTTGTAAAACCAGTTAGTACAATTCGAACAATATCTGGATATTTCTCTTTGACTTTTGCAACTAAAGACATACCATCCATTTCTGGCATTTTCATATCTGCTACTATTACATGAAATTCCTTCTTTTCTAAAATCTCCAATGCTTGTTTTCCACTATTTGTATATTCTTGTGAAAATTCTTCTTCTTCCAAACCATTTTTAAGAGTTTCTAAAAATAACTCATCATCATCTACAAACAATACAGACATTGTTTTGTAAGAAACTGTTTTATTATCTCGTTTTTCTGTCATCTTTTTTTATTGTAAAACAAGCACCCGAAAAGGTTCTGTCACGCCTATTCCTTGTGAAAAAGATCGTAAAAGTTCTAAAACAGTATTTGTCACTAATTGCCCTTTGGAGACCAGGAGCACCCCACTTTTGGCTTTTACATCTTCATCAATTATCATAGAATTTCGCAGATTTTTAACCTCAATCATTTTTGCAACTCTATCAAATTTATGAATAGGAATATTTTCTACTGCCTTTAACACAATGGGATTATATTCATCAGGTTTCTTTCCCAATCTGGAAACTGCCACATGAAGTGATTTTCCACGAACCATTAATATATCCAAATCCAGTGCTACTTTTAGGATCTGTGCACCTATAGAAATTGTTTTCTGATCCTTATTAATACTGCTTTCATCTTTATATTCCTTAAAATGTTTTTGTTGGGACCCTATCATTTGTGAT
>JAGMCF010000164.1 GCA_023129415.1 Candidatus Cloacimonadota bacterium | reverse complement strand
TGGTATATAGATGATGTATTATTAGAAAAAATAGGTATGATAGCAGGAACAGTTACTCTTAATGGGGGTGGTGGTAATGTTGAGAATGTAGAAATTAATGTTGATGGACAAATAATCCATCCCAATAGTAATGGTTATTATAGTATATCGTTGCAATCAGGTACTTATGATGTAACTGCTTCATTATTAGGTGGCTATAGAACACAAACCACAGAAGATGTAGTAGTAATTAATGGAGTGGCAACCAATGTTGATTTTTGTTTAGAGTATGGCACATATTATGTAAGGCAAGATGGAACTGGTGATTATACAACAATCCAGGAAGCAATTGATGATGCTGTAAATGGCTTTACGATATTAGTTGATGACGGAACCTATACAGGGTCTAATAATAAAAATCTAACCTGGGATGGAAATGTTAAACATCTTATTGTAGAATCTATAAATGGTGCAGAGAACTGCACTATTAATTGCGAAGGAAATGGTAGAGGATTTATTCTTGATAGTAATCAAAATAATAATGATTGGATAAAGGGATTTACAATCGAGAACGGAACTGTTGATGGTTGTGGTGGAGGTATCTATTGTGAAGGATCTTCGCCCAAAATAGTCCTTAACCATATCATAAATTGTCAATGTTACCCTGATGACAATTGGCTTGGTGGTGGAGGTATTTATATTTCTGGAACAGAGAGTAGTGTGATTGCTTATAATTTCATTTCTAATTGTAGTGCTGAATGGGGTAATGGTGGGGGTATTTTATGTTTCTCTCCAGCGATGATTATGTACAACAATATTGATAATTGTCATGCAAATACATTTTGGGAGGGTCCAGCAGTTTATGGTGGTGGTATATTCTCAGGAGAAGCAAGTATTAAATTTAATACAATAACTAACTGTAGTTCTAATGAAGGAGGAGGAATTAATGGTTCAGGAAACATTATCGAGAATATTATCCAAAATAATTCAGCAAATAGTATTTTTAATGATGATACTGGAAATTTCAGTGGATTAGGTGGTGGTATTTTCACATCAGGAAATTGTGATATAAGCAATAATACATTGGAATCTAATTACTCTAATAATGGTGGAGCTGCAATTCATGTGGAAAATGGAAATAATATTCAAATAATAAATAATACCATTCAAAATAATATATTTGATTTAGATGTTGGTCTCCATTGTACTGAATCCACAGGTATTAGTTGTTATGAATGTTCTAATATTTTAATTGCTAATAATAGCATTTGTAATGGTTCTGTCTTGTCTGGTTATGATTGTGCTGCTATTTATATATTTAACTCCTCTCAATACACAGATGTTATTATTAGAAATAACACAATAGCCGATAATGAAGGAATTGGAATTAATGGAACTGGATATTATTATTCTGGAGGATATTTTAATATTAATAAATGTACAATAACCAATAATACATCTGAAGGAATTATTTCAGGATGTGGTGATTCTGAAGCATTAATTAGTAACTGTATAATTGTGAATAATGATGACTGTGGTGTTCGTGGTAACAATAATACAGAAATTATGTTCTCTGATATTTGGAATAATGGTTATGGTGGACAGTGTAATACTTGGTATTGTAATGTTGATGAAAGTTGTATTGAAGAAGACCCACTCTTTGCAGATCCTACCAACGGAGACTACTCCTTAACCTGGAATATAGATGCCCGCTCACCCTGCATAGACACCGGTGACCCGGACCCACAATACAACGACCTTGATGATAGCCGCTCAGATATGGGAGCAATACCTGCGATATGGCACAAATACGATAATTGGCAATTACCTCCTAACTTCGTTGATGACGGCTGGAAATGGCTCTCCTTCCCTGCCCTTGACGACCTGACAAATGCAGATGACTTTGACGGTGATATGGCTGAATATATGCTGGCAGATATTTTACACCCCAACATACTTGATAGTGTTATATGGAAACCGATATTGGATCAAGGCTCAGATTTATGGAAAATTCAATATTTCGAAGGAGATTGGACAAATTTAAACCACATCTTCACCAGTCCGCAGGGATATAAATTCAATATGAGTGATAACCTTGGAGATTATGAAGATCTTGAGATTTCTGGATTTCTGGAGGCTTCAAATACTGTAATACACTTATGGGGTAACTTAGAAGATAACTGGATTGGGTATTTTCTTGATGAAACCCAATCCATAGAAGATGCATTTGGTTCAGCAATAGATAATATCTATTCCATACAGATGCAGCACTGGGGAAATAAAAGAGAAGAGCAAAGCCCGGCTGCTCCCTGGATTATCCCGGAATCCAAAGTTAAGCATACTGTAACCTATGGTGATATGCTCATAGTTCAATGTTTTGGTGATATGGACTTTATATGGTCAAGTAATGGGAGTGTGCCACCCCATGAACGCAAAACAACAAGTTACTTTACCTTTTCAGAACAGGCAGATTATGTGCCAATCTTTGTAGAATTTGACCCGGAAAATATACCTGATGAAATCGGTGGATTGGTTGATGGAGAATGTAAAGGAGCATCAGTTGTTGAAGATACTTTAAGCCAGATTTGTACTTATATTGTTGGTTTAAATGGAGGAGAACTTGAATTTGAATTGTATTATGATAACAAAGGAACTGGAAGCAATCTCAATATAAAGGATTACTTTGTCTATAATCCAGAAACGAAACTGAAAGAGAAAAGAACTATTAAACTTGGTGAGCACAAGGAGTATTACCTGGTATCCTTTAAAGCTGATGAAAGTGAAACTATCCCGGAGCATTTCAGTATTCAGAACTTTCCAAATCCATTTAATCCCGATATAATCGGGACAACCATTCAATATGCTTTGCCTGAAGAAACCGAGATTAGTATAAACATTTACAACATCAAAGGACAGTTAGTTAAAAGAATAGTAAAAGGAATGCAATCACCGGGAATATACAATGTAATTTGGAACGGAAAAGATGAAACAGGAAAGAGTATTTCAAATGGAATTTATTTCTACAAACTTTCAACAAGGAATAGGACACTAATCAGAAAAATGATTCTTATGCGATAATCTTACTCAGTTGAGAGGGTAGGTGAAGGTTAACCTTCACCTACCCAAATAAAACTTTGCGAAAGTTTCCGCGATTAAATCGGGGGTTTCGAAAAGATAACAAGGATTTATTATGTGTAAAAAAAAGTTTATATCAATCCTTATATCTATATCATTCTTTTCATTTTCTCTACTTACCTCAGCTATAATTATCGTAGATATAAATGGAGGTGGTGATTTTACCACCATCCAAGAAGGAATAGATGCTTCTACAAACGATGATACTATTCTTGTCTATCCGGGAACTTATTACGAAAATGTAAATTTTAACGGTAAACATATCACACTTGCAAGTCTTGAATTATTAACTGGAGATGAGAATTATATAGATTCTACAATTATTGATGGCAATCAAACAGGAAGTTGTATTAGACTTGATAATGAAGAAACTGCCGTTATCCGGGGATTTTCAATTACTAATGGAATTGGTTTTGAGACAGATCATAAAGAAGGCAGACTCGGTGGTGGGATTAGGGCATATACTTGGATTTGGGATAATAATCTTAATTTAAGTGTAATCAACTGCAAGTTGTATAATAATCATGCTAAAGGAGGAGGGGGAATAATTATTCAACACTCTAATGTATACCTTTCTGGTGTTGATATATACAATAATTATGCCTGTGGTGGTGGAGGTATTTATGTAAGAGATGACAGCGAACTAATATTTGATGAAACTAACCGTTGTAATATATACAATAATTATGCAGGAGCAGGAAGTGATATGTTAGGTGTTGATACTGGAGATATCGAGGTGATAGTAGATACATTTACTGTATTAGAACCCTTAGGTTATTTTGCAGAATATTCTCAAAATGTACACCAATCTGGAGAATTTACTTTTGATATTCAAAACTATTGGTTGGAAACGGTAAACCAGGATTTGTATGTTGCACCAGATGGAGATGATAATAACAGTGGTTTAAGTCCTGATGAACCATTAAGAACGATTGCCTGGGCAATTCATAAGATAGAATCTGATAGTCTTGACCCTAAAACTGTATTTGTAGCAGAAGGAACCTATTCCGGATCAAATGGACAGATATTACCTCTTGGATTAAAATCTAATATCTCTCTAATTGGAGAAAATATAAATACAATCTTACTGAATGATACTTATGCTTCAATAATTATAAGGGCAAGTTATGATAAAGTAAATATTTCCATAGAAAACTTTACTTTGCATAGTTCTAATGATGATATTAGTACAGTTCTATTTATATGGGAAGGGAATAATATAATTCTTAGAAATATAATTATTGAGTATTGTATAAGTATTGATAGTTATAT
>JAGMCF010000163.1 GCA_023129415.1 Candidatus Cloacimonadota bacterium | reverse complement strand
GTTAAAGAAGAAAATAATCTTTTCAAATTTTTCAGATGAATAAAAAAACCAAAAAATTTGACAAATATGAATAAAATTAATTATTTTTACAAAAAGATTTTTAGGCAAAATATTATGAAATATATTAATAATGTAATTTTGATGGAGGTTGTTAAAACCATGACTTAGCTAACATAACAGGATAACGGAAAAGGGAAAATGGAATACGAATTCCTATTCTCCGTCCTCCTTATAAATTTTTACATCTTTTTAGTTGCTCTGGTTAGAAAAGCATCATTTTTTTTGAACACCAGAACAAAACTTTACAGAAAGGGATGCAAATTTTCTGCCCCAAAATATAAGAATATAAAAAATAAGAACCTTAAGGAGCAAAATTATGTTTACTTTACATGCAATCCAAACAAAGACAAAAATTACACTTTTAAAAGATGAATTTTTTCAATTGATCGAGAAATTTAATAAAATAGAACAGGTTGAAATTATAGATGAAGACCCTGATTACTTAACTGAAGAAGAGATAAAAATTCGTACTGAAGCCTTAATGGAATTGGAAAAAGGAGAAACAGTTTCAGCAGACGAATATTTTAAGAAACGATTTCCAAAATAAAATGTAAATGTATAAAGTAGAGTATTCTCATAAGGTCGAAAAGTTCTTGGATAAACAATCGGACCGTTTTATAAAGCGATTTGAAAAAAGCAGGAAGAAATTGCAAATTAATCCGTACCGAAAAGATATGGATATAAAGAAACTCAAAGGCTTCAAAAATGATTATCGCCTGAGAATTGGGAAATATCGTTTTATCTACGCAATTATTGAAAATCGTAGTTTGATCTATTTTTATCATGCAAGTTCAAGAGGTGATATTTATTGAAACCTTAATAATAAATTTGACAAATATAAATAAAATTTATTAATTAGTTTATCCATAAATTATGGAAAATAGATTGTAAATCTAATGTTATATAAAATTTTATTAGGGATGATGAAAGAATGACTTAGCTAACATAAAGAGAACCATAAATTTTTGCAGAATTTTTATTTGTTCTTATACTAAAATCGCCAATTGTAATATGCTCCAGAACAAATTGAAAGGATGCGTCCATTTGGACGCACTTTCTTATGTCTTGGAGCTGGGTGTTTGGCGATACCTTGTATAAGGATGTAATGAAGGTTGCGTCCTTTTTGTTTTTATGAAAAATAAAAAATATTAAATTGGAGGTAAGGAAAGATGAAAAAAATAATATTTTTGATTTTATTTTTTATTGTAATTCCTTTAGCTTTATTTTCAAATATTGTTGTAAATTCTTCAAATGAACAAGCTCTTGAAGTAAGTGTATCAATTCCTGAAGTGAAATTTTATGAATCTAAATTAACGGATGGAAATACATATTCAATACTGGTGGTTCCAGGAAGTAGTAAACTTGCAATAGGAAAACCAGATATTCCAGGATTTGCAAATTGGATTTTAATACCAAACGGAACATCTGTTAATATTTCAACATTCCCCGGAGAACCTGAAATTTATGAAGATGTAAACATACCACCTGTTCAACCTCCACTCAGCGATTATAAAGGCGCACCTTTACCGCCTTTCACAAAAAATGAAACTGTATTTTCAAACGATGCATATTATCCTGGCATTTTTGGAGAAACAGAACCAATCAAACATATGAGAGGTCAAACTTGTACAATACTTTGGATTTATCCTTATCAATATAACCCGGTGCAAAAAATATTAAAAGTATATCCAAACCTACGAGTAAATGTAAATTTTATTGGAGCTGTTGAACCAATACCTTCAAATTTAAAAAGTGAAAATTACAATACAATCATGCATCGTATAGCAATAAATGCTAAGGCTGTTCTTGATGCAGAAGAAGTTATAGAAATTGATGGTCAAAGTGGTAAGGGAAGAACTGAAGGTTGTGAGTTATTAATAATAACACATAGTAATTTTGAGAACCCAGCAAATACACTTTCTACTTGGAAAATAAAACAAGGCATAACTACTAAAGTTATTAATACTGCAATAACAGGGACTGATACAACTACAATAAGAAACTACATAGTAAATGCTTATCAAACTTGGGATCCAGCACCATCATATTTACTGTTTATTGGAGATGCCAATTTTATTTCTACCTGGTATAGGAATTGGCATCCTGAACACGGAGATCCATTCTATCAAGAGCATACCGGAACAGATATTTTTTATGCTGATATTGATGATCCACCAGATTATGTCGCTGACCTTGCTTATGGAAGATTGTCTGTTGATACAGAAAGCCAAGCAGATAGTTTAGTTGCTCGTATAATAAGATATGAACGAACTCCACCTGATAATAATAGTTATTACTCCAGTGCGACAATGGCCGCATGCTTCCAAGATGGTAACTCTACTACTCCACCTGATAGCATTGCAGACAGAAGGTTTGCTAAAACAAGTGAGGATGTAAAGAATTTTTTGGATACTCAAGGATATAGCACGCAAAGAATTTACACAACTTTAAATGGTTTCAACACTGACGAAATTTTTCCAAAATATTGGAGTGATAATCCTGATTTTGTTTTTGAGAATGATACTATCGGTGAAGAAATTCCAGATGATTTACAGAAACCAGTTTTCCCTTGGAATGGAAATGCTAATACTATTACTAACTCTATTAATAATGGCAGCTTCTTTGTATTGCACCGGGATCATGGTTCAAGACAAGGTTGGGGTGAACCATCTTACAATAATGATAATGTAGATGCTCTTAATAATGGAGAAAAAAGACCTATTGTCTGGAGTGTAAACTGTGAAACAGGTTGGTTTGATAATGAGACGGATGATGCTGAGTGTAATACTGACCCTAATGATGAATGTTTCGTTGAACATTGGCTTAGACACAGCACAGGCGGCAGTTGTGGTCTCATCGGCGCCACAAGAATTAGTTACTCAGGAATAAATGATAGATTGGTTTGGGGCTGGATGGATTCCATCTGGCCTGGATTTTATGCCACATGGGGTTGTACATCAATATTCAAAATGGGAGATGTTCTTAATTATGGGAAAGCATATATGATGACATTCTATGTAAACGATATGTATAGAGAAACAGCCCTTGAAGAATTCCACTGGTTTGGTGACCCTACAATGGAAATATGGACTGCCACACCCCAAAACTTCACAGTCACTTTCCCCGACACATTATTCTTAAACACCAGCAGTTTTACCGTCTCAGTTACGAGTTCAGGTAATCCTGTTGAAGATGCAATGGTATGTATTATGAAGGATGATGAAGTTTATGAAACCGGCGCGACTGATGCTTTTGGTGATATAACATTGCCCTTATCATTTCAAGATGAAGGAAGAATGTATGTAACAGTATCTGCTCATAACTTCATACCCTGTGAAGACAGTGTGCTTGTGCTTGGTCACCTTGAATGTTCTGCAAATCCTACTGCTATTTATGCTGATGAAACAAGCACTTCCACTATTTATGCATATGTAAAAGATTCTGACAATAACACAATTTCAATTGATTCGTTAATGATAAACTTTTCAATAATATCAGGCAGCACTTCAGCACATTTAGTGGGCACAAATCCTGCTCCAACCATAGATGGTATTGCACAAATTACGC
>JAGMCF010000162.1 GCA_023129415.1 Candidatus Cloacimonadota bacterium | reverse complement strand
TTTTTAGTAAATAAAATTCACATTAAGGAAAATAGAACATAAAAAAATGAGCCTAGGAGAGTGCAAGCTTAAATTATTAAAATTACAACAATTATTACTTTAATCAAATTATTTTTCATCGTTTATCTTTAATTTGTTTAATGTTTATATATATTGCAAGAAATAATATAAAAAATTATTAGAAATTTAATTGAAATTCAATTTTAATAAACTCGTTTAATTTGCACACAATTATATTAATATTCTTTGATTGATCATTTCCTAATAGAACATCATTAATAAAAGAGCCTAAAAAGTGTCCTAAAGCAGCTCCAACTAGTACATCCGAAGGATAATGCATTTTGGCTTCTACTCTTGCCCAAGCTGTCCCAGTTGTCATAGCCACCAATCCAATGCATAAAGCTCTCCTTATATTTTTCTTTATAGGTAAATATCTAATATTCTTTGATGCAAGTGTTGCATGAACAGCAGTATTTGATATATGACCCGAAGGAAAGCTTCTATTATTCAATTTATTGGGTCGCAAACGATTAGTCTCATCCTTAAGGAAACTTGTTGTTGCTTTTGTAAGGAATATTGCTCCCAATCCAACAGATAAACCTTTTAACTTAGAAGTTACACAATTTTTCTCTTTATCCTCACAGGGAGTTGAAAGTGCTGTAATAAAATAAGTAGCTCTTGATGCTGTCCTAAAATGATTACTCATTTTATCTGCATTTTCTTGAGAACCGAAAAGTGGGGTGTTTTCAGAAATCCAATAAGAACATGATTTATCAAAATCTCCAAGTTGGAAAAGGATAGAACCAGCCAATGGCAGAAATGTACCAGGTGCAAGGAATGCATCTTTGGCTGCAATGTAAATGTTATTAAAACTTTGGTAAATTGTTGCTTGTTTACCACATCTGGGTTCAGACTCAAATCTACCATTCCCTCCAGGCAATTCAATCCAGCATAATAATATAAATATCAAAACTATACTTTGCTTTCGGTAGAAATTAAAATACTTTCTAAAATAAAAAAAACTAATCAATTTTTTTATCATGATTATATAAAAGAGATAAGTAAAATATGAAAAATAAAATAATAAAACTGACCAAATCTTATTTTGTTCTTTTTTCTTCTATTTTTTTCCATTACGAGATGAATACATATTATATGAAAAGCACTTCTCTTATTACTATGTAAGAAAGGAATTATATATTATTTTTTGTCAAATACTTTAAGAAACAAAATAATTATGATAATTATTAATCAACCTTTATAGTAAGAAATTCACATTGAATTTAAAAGACCTAAAATGGAAGATAATGTGTCAGATGTAGTTTTATACCCTTTCGATAAGTTCACGCAAAATAGACATGTTTATTATCAACTGAACTGTGTTTTGAAATAAAGATAGGGTATAGGGGTGTTTGAGTTTGGATCAAAGCTTGAAATTGCTTTGGAAGTGAGTGTACAGATTTAACGGTATTTAACAATACAAAAATGGTTAACTCTAAGAGGGTTAATGTACTATTTCTCTGATAAATACAATTTTCTCTCCATCTGATGAAAATGACTGATAGCAATTATAAGGATTAGCTAACGTTTTTTTATTTGATCCATCTATATCTACGATATATAAAGCAGAAGGATTAGAAGGATAGGTAAGAGGATTAGTGTAACTGCAATAAATTATTTTATCCCCATTTGGAGAAAGATTTGGATACATTGCATATGTTGAAATAGTATTAAGTGAGTCTATATTATAATTATATAGCATTACATTATATGGTAAAACAGTTGTAAAAACTACATGCCTTGAAATTGAATAAATTGGTGTTTGATAAATCATACCAGAAGAGATGATTTCAATATTTGTACCATCAGCATCACACATACAAAATCCATTATATGAGATTATAAAAAAAATCTTACTCATATCGTCGGAGAATGTTGGATAGTAAATCCGACCATCTGAATAATTCTCTTGGAAAATCAGCTCAATGTTAGATCCATCAGAATTCATAGTATAGATTTTACTGATTGATGGTGATGTTGTGAAGATTATTTTTAATCCATCAGGAGAAAAATTGGACTCCCAAGTTTGCTCTTCGAAACTAATTGTCAAATTAGTTAAAATATCGTTCATATAATCCAATTTATATATGTCTCCCAGAGATGTGAAAATAATTGAATGATTAATTGGGGATACTGAGAATAATTTGCGGTTTACATCATAAGACTCAAGAACTCTAACTGCGTTTGATCCATCTGTATCTAAAATCCAGAAATCATTATGATCATAGTCATAGATAATTATTTTATTATCATCATAAGAAAATTTTGGGAAACCAGATAGATTTTTTTTTAAATGCTGTACGTTGTCACCATCAATATCAATAGTTGAAAGGAAAATTTCACTCCAAGGATCTTCTCCTCCACCCCAGGGATTACCAATAGTAATATCTGGTTCACAACAATCGCAAGAAAAAACACATGATAATACTATTATTGCAATAAATAATTTAATATACATTTTCATATTAACCTCCTGATTCTGATATTAAATATGCAAAACCTGTGCCATGAAAATTTTATACTGTTGTCATATAATTATTTGAATACTAACCCTTTGCAATAAAAAGAATTAAGTAATGTTATATTGTGCTGATATCAGTAATGTAGATTAATACAAAATTTGAAATATTTATGATATATCATACATGTATGTATGAATAATTATACTATTTTCAGATCAATATTACCTCAACACTATCATCTTTTTTATTCTTGAGTACTTCTCTGTCTGCAATTTGTAGAAATAGATTCCTGAACTCATATCTTTAGCATTCAACTCAACAGTATGATATCCAGCAGGTTTTTGAGCATCAACTAAAGTTTCAACTAATTGACCTTTAATATTATAAATTTCAATTTTTACTTCTGTATATTTGGGTACGAAGTATCTAATTGTTGTAATTTTGTTGAAGGGATTTGGATAATTCTGAAATAACCCTGTCTCAATTAAAGTATTATTTTCATCATCAACACCAACGGTTTGGTCAAAATAATAAGCACCCATATCATTTCTTGTTCCATCTGGGTCTAATGGTGAATTCAGGTCTCCAGCATCTATACAGGGTGACATCGTTGAGTCAGGTGTTGGAAAGTTTGCCCAGCTTAGATGATAATCTCCATTATCAGGGTCAACAAATAATGGGTCTAATTGAATATTAGAGTAAGCATCGCAACTATCTCCATTTACGTTGGTCGTTACATTTACTCCAACCCACTGTCCACAATTATAGAAATTACCATTATCATTATTATAAAAATCCGAATATGTTATGGATGGATTTCCTGACTCTACATAAATACCATAATCTCCTATATTATCTGATACTATTGAATTAATTATGGTTGGTGAGGAACTACTACTACAGTAAATCCCCCCTCCATCATTCTCAGCACTATTACCAGTTATCGTTACATTCTCTAAACTCGGCGAGGAATTATCATAACAGGAAATCCCACCACCATCATAAGCAGAACTATTTTCTGTTATAGTTACATGCTTTATAGTTGGTGAGGAACTACTACAGTAAATCCCCCCTCCTTCATTCTCAGCACTATTACCTATTATAGTTACATGCTTTATGGTTGGATAGGAATTACTACAATAAATCCCTCCACCCAAACCATAACCATTTTTTATTGTAAATCCCAATAAAACAGTATTATAATCTTCACCATTTTCAAAAGTTGCAACACTTCCATTTTGGTTACCATCAATAATAGTTTGTGATATATAACTTGTATCCTGAGTAATTAAATATTTTGAAGCAACAGTAATGCTCTTGCCATTAAAATCTATATTTTCTAAATAATTTCCAATATCTACCAGTACTGTATCTCCTTCTATACAATTGTTAATCCCTTCTTGTATTGTTGGGTAGTTTAAAGGAATTAATATATAAGTATAAAGTGTTATTTCTTGGAGTGTTGTATTTGAATATATAGGTTCATTTAACATTTGAGAATAATAATTATCTTTTAAGTATGTTATATTATATATACCATCGGGCAAACCAATAGAATAATAACCATCTGCATTAGTATAGGTAGAATCTTTATAAATACTAGGTGCAAATCTCTCAAATAGTACTTTAATTCCAATATGATTTGCTTGATTATATAAATAAGCATGACCATTAACCTCGTTTCCTTCATATATTGTTATATAATCAATTTTCAGCTCTGTATTTGTTGAGTCATTTATATCAGTAACTGTGAGTGAAACATTATATGTTCCAATATCCTGATATATATGAGTTATTATATCAATATAAGAAGTATATGTTGTATCAATTCCATCACCAAAATCCCAGTACCAAGATATAATAGAATCCCTTGGAGTAGATAAATCTGCGAAATTAACTTCAAGACGCAGATAACCGGAAGTTGGATTTGCAAAGAAATTAGCTACAAGATCTCTTCCCATCTTTGCTACAAAAATATCATCTTCGCCATTACTTGTTAGAGAATCGGTACCAAAGGTTGCTGTTTCTGAAAAACATCCTGTCACATAAGTGTTACCAACATCATCCATTGTGATTCCATATCCATAATCCTGGACACTTCCACCAGCTCTGGTTGCCCATTGCCAAGTTCCATCTGTATCTATCTTTGCGACATAAATATCTCGCCAACCACTGCTGGTAAGGGAATATGTACCAAAGGTTGCTGTATTTTCAAAATATCCTGTCACATAAATTTTACCAGCATCATCTATTGTTATTCCATTCCCAAAATCACCATTACTTCCACCAGCTTTACTTGCCCATTGCCAAGTTCCATCTGTATCCATCTTTGCTACATAAATATCTTCACTACCACTGCTGGTAAGAGAATTGGAACCAAAGGTTGCTGTATTTTCAAAACGTCCTGTCACATAATTATTACCGGCATCATCTATTGTGATTCCCAATCCAAAATCATACTCACTTCCACCAGCTTTGGTTGCCCATTGCCAAGTTCCGTCTGTACCAATCTTTGCCACGAAAATATCGTAACCACCACTGCTTGTAAGAGAATAGAAACCAAAGATTGCTGTTTGTCCAAAATATCCTGTCAAATAAGTGTTACCAACATCATCTATTGTTATTCCATATCCACAATCATGACCACTTCCACCAGCTTTGTTTGCCCATTGCCAAGTTCCATCTGTATCCATCTTTGCTACAAAAATATCATTTTCACCATTACTTGTAAGAGAATCGGTACCAAAGGTTGCTGTATTTTCAAAACGTCCTGTCACATAAGTGTTACCAACATCATCTATTGTTATTCCATATCCATAATCATAATCACTTCCACCCGCTTTGGTTGCCCATTGCCAAGTTCCATCTGCATCTAACTTTGCTACAAAAATATCTGCACCACCACTGCTTGTAAAAGAATAGGAACCAAAGGTTGCTGTATTTTCAAAAGATCCTGTCACATAAGTGTAACCAGCATCATCTATTGTGATTCCATATCCTCTATTATAACCAGTTCCAGCAGCTTTGGTTGCCCATTGCCAAGTTCCATCTGCATCCATCTTTGCTACAAAAATATCTGTACCACAACTGCAGGTAAGAGAATAGGAACCAAAGATTGCTGTTTGTTCAAAAGATCCTGTTACATAAGTGTTACCAACCTCATCTATTGTTATTCCATATCCACAATCATGACCACTTCCACCAGCTTTGGTTACCCGTTGCCATTCTGGTGCTTGGGCAATAAGAGAAAATGATACCATCAAAAAGATTATTAATGTAATAAACATTGTTTTCATTCAACCACCATATTTTTTGTTTTCTTTAAATTTCATATTTACTAATTAGAATTATATGAATTACCGTAAATTATAAAATAAAATTTCATTTTAATTACCTCGCATGATAAACATCAGCTATAAGAATTTTTTATATCACTGCACTGATATTCAATCTCAGGGAATAATCTAGCTTTTGTAATACCATAAAATTTTAATTCTTTTAGAATATTATCTTTATATCTTTTATGTATTCTAAACCTTACTCCATTTTTTTTATAAAGATCTTTATTAATATTACTTGTATCTTTAATAAAGTATTTATGATCTTTGTCAACATTTGCACTAAAAATTAAAAATACCCCTTGTTGTATCATCAATCTATCATTATTAATTACAGGAAAAATTGTTAAGGCTTGATCTGTTTTGATAGAAACAGTAATTAGGTCTTTAGTTTTCTTATCGAGTAGTTTGTTATGTTTTGCCTTAAGCTCATTATAAAATGATTCTATAAGAATTTTTTCTATTAATATTTCCGAGAAAAAACAAATGCAATTTACCCTGGTATCCCAATAGTTTAGTGGGCGATCTTGGAAGGGAATTATTTCACCATCTTTCTCTTTTTCTTTTTCTGTACTTTTGCATGCAAAATATAGTGCTATAAGTGGATTCTCAGATAGATCTAATAATCTTGTTGGTAGCCCGTAATGTTGACAAATAGATAATTCTTCAAATCTACTTTTGCAATGTTTAAATGATTCCGGTTTTCTTCTTTTAAGTTCCTCAATCATATAAAATTCATTTTTTAACCAAGATTTTTTACGATGTAATTTAGGACAAATATCATATTCATAATCCGGTTGCCCTCTCCAAACAAGTTTTTCTAAATTTGTCTTTTTTTTCTGTAATCTTGAAACTTGCTCAGGAATATCATGAATTGACTTTATTTCTATTTCTTTCATTGTACCATCCTTATCTCAAAGCTCATTATTTTTTTTAAATGAGCATAGTTATTTTTGGTCAAAACATCATTTTTATTTCTCATCTTTAAAAGCTCCGAACTTTCGCAAAGCTTAGTTCAAAAGTTTATGACAAAAAAATGACGCTACTTTACATTACGCCTTGAATAGAGTTATTCCCATACCCAATAATCAAGACATAAGCCTGTTCTCCGAAAGGTGAAAAAGTGCGTCAGCCAGCTAGCGGACGCATCCTTCTTATTTGTTCCAACTGTCTTAAAATTGGGAATTTTAGTTTCAGAACAAATAGAAGATGCAAAAATTTTTTATTTTATATCAGCAAAGTCATAGTTTGGTTTTTTTTCCATAAATACACAATGAAAGATAATAATACTATTTTCTCTCATTTTCGTGTATTTAGTGTTCATTTGTATAAAGTTACATAGGGTATCTATCATTTCATACCAGAAAATTCATTGAAGAAAAAATAAAATTTAAAATATATTATCAATAGAGAATATCATTGTTTTATATGTCAAATTTTATTTTATTTCTACACAATCGTTAATTATTTTAATATTTTTCAAATTTAATAGTCTGGTGCATAGTTAAAAAAAGCACCGGCAATAGTCGAGACTTTTTAAAAGAATTTCTATTTTCTTTTACCTAAAATTATCTTGAGTAGCCAATTAACAGCTGTAGGAATAATAATAGTAATTAAAATTTTCCCAGCTTCAATAAGATGTTCAATTATTTTCTTATGATTATTATTATCTTTATTGTTTTTTGTTTGCATAATTTTCTCCTTTGGTTGTTGTTTTGGCAAAAAAATAACCGGATACATTTCATACCAAAGGCAAAGCTAATAGTTAAAACTTGATGTTTTTACATCTTTAAACTATATTTTTATCTTCCATTCAGTTTTACCGATCGCATCACATCTCGCATTGTGGTCAGATATGATAAAATATCTTCTCTGAGACTTTATTATAGCATCTTTCAAACCATTAAATACATTTTTTACAATTCTCACCCTGAGGTTGTATCTCTTTGCGATTCTTTTATGATTATGATTTCCTCTAAACCATTCACTCACAATTTGGTGCTCTATATCTGATAGACCTTCAATCCAGCGAGTGTAATATGGATACATTAGTTTGCATTCTTCTATCCGTTTCTTTTTAATCTCCGGGTCTAAACTCATTGCGTCTAAATATGCAGGGCTAATTTTTGATATCGCCATGATATCCTCCTTAAGTTGTTATAATATTATATAACAGATTTTCCC
>JAGMCF010000161.1 GCA_023129415.1 Candidatus Cloacimonadota bacterium | reverse complement strand
GAGGTCAAAAAAACCCTATTTTGCAGATCTCAAAATGAACAAAAAAAATAAAGGAGATAATTTATAATGAAAAAACGATTATTAATTTTTATTATCTTTATAACTTTTCCATTTAACTTTTGCTTGGCTGTTAGTTTAAACCAATACGGTCATATCGTATCTGAATCATATCCACCAAAATCAGTGGAATACTTTTTCGATAATGATGAATATCTTATTGAATATAATAACACTATTCTCAAAGGAAATGCCTTTTTTGAAACTGAGCTTGGATTCCTTACATTAACAACTATTGAAGAAAATGTTCCAACAACATTTAGAATTTATAAAAGAAATGGAGATCTTTGTTTAGAAAAAAATTTTAGGAAGGTAATAAATATCAGACTTTCTAATAAAAAAAATTTCGCTTTATTCTTTGATGGTGAGCATGTTGTAGTTATTAATCTTACAACATTCAATATACAATATTATTCTGGTTCAACAAGTTTTTCAATAGATAATAATGGAAATCCAATCTATTACAATTTTAAGAAAAATATAATAAACTATAAAAATGATTCAGTTGAGATTGAAGACTATCCATCAGAAATAATTCTTCTTAAAGATAATCCAATAATATTTACTAAAAAAGGAATCAGGGTTCTGACTCATAATAAATTAGAAAAGGTCTTTAATTTTGAAGGAATATTTTTTGAAACAAAGTTGATCAATGAGATATTGTATTTTGTTGAGAAAAAAACATTAGAAAATAAGTTTCATTTCATACTGTATAAAACAACAGACTTGAAGAATTTTATGTTAATTGGTAGCTATAAATTTATCCATCATTCAATTAGAACTCACCAACCAATTATGTCACCTTTAAACTATGGTGCTCCTGATTATCCATTTCCGATAGGAAACAGTTATGCAGAAATACAACAGTATGGGACCTGGCCATACCTTCATCCAGGTGTTGATTTCTTGGGTGATGATTTTCAGGATGTATATGCTGTAAAAAGGGGAGTAATAAAAGCAATACTAACAACAGGTGGACCTGCTTATTGGAGGATTGGAATCGCAAATATTAATACACCCCTTGAAACTGAAGGATACCTTTATGCTCATTTGAATGAAGACTCTATCCCTTTTTCAGTTGGCGAAATGGTTAATCCCGGGGATTTTATTGGAACACTTTATCCTTGGGGTTGGTATGATTTTACACATATCCATTTTGCTCGTATTAAATCATCCGGAACTGTATGGAATGGAGATTGGTGGACAACAGATAATCCTCATATAGATGTTACAAATATACAGGATACTATTCCACCTGAATTTGAGAATGCTATTGGAAATGACCTATTTGCCTTTCGTACTGCTGATGGAATTTATCTTGACCCTATGAATCTTTTGGGAAAAATTGATATTATTGCAAAATGCCATGATATAGCAAACTCAAGTTGGAGGATCGATGTATGGGAATTAAGTTATAAATTACATCCAATCGCAAATCCAGATTCTACAATTTTTGAAAAATTTGCATTTGCTTATGATATGCCTTTAGATACTTATATTACAGGAACTTATGATTGGATGGTTCTTAATACGATATACTCAAGAGATGCAACTTGTTACTCAATCGGAAATTATACTGAAAGAGAATATTACCATATTATAACCAATTCTGATGGTGACTCTGTAATAACAGAAGAGGATGCAGAACAGACTTTTAATACTAGTGATTTTCCTGATGGAGAATATATCCTTGAAGTAATTGCAAAAGATGCCTCTATGAATGAAACTTCAGCTTCTATGATAATTGAGTTTTATAATGCTGGCGTTGATGAATCATATATTCAAACTTATTCAGAATGTATACTTTTTCAGAATTATCCAAATCCTTTTAGTCCTTATAGTATCGAAACAACGACTATTTCCTTTTTAGCCACAGATTTACACAGATTAGCACGGATAAATATTTATAATATAAAAGGGCAACTGGTTAGACAATTCAAACTGCAAAAGGCAAAAGGCAAAAATTATATTGAGTGGGATGGAAAAAATCAAGATGGTATATTTGTACCAACTGGAATTTACTTCTATAAATTATTGCTTGATGGAAAGAGTAATCAGTGCAAAAAAATGATAGTTATGAGATAATAAAAATCTGAAAAAAAGCAGGAATACCCCCAGAATTTTAATATAGAATTCAGTAGTTGTTTACAGATAAAGGAGTTATAGAAGATTTAAGATAGAAAATTTTTTTACGAAAGAAACCCACAAATTTATTTGTGGGATTAAAAGTTCAAAAAGGTTTACAACTATTTCAACAGTTTCTCTAAATAAATAGAAAACCATCCAGGCTACGGCGCCCAGACGAGTGAAATGGTTAATAGAAGTGCATTTACTCTATTTTCCCACGAATGATCCCCAATTTAATTGAGGACGTGGGCTTCTTTTAATTATTTTCTTTGTTTATTAAAATAAACCAATTTGTCTTTCCCGATATATCGGGATTGGGGGATGCATGAAATCTGAAAAAAAGTTCTTGACAAAATTATATTAAAAAATTGATTTTACATATCCACTAAAGGGAGGACAAATGAATAATAATCTTAAAAAATTAGACTTCCAACTGGCATACTTGGCTATGCTTACAAAACAACAAATAAAGCCATTAAGCCGTTGGGAGAAAGGAACAAATTTAAAACATTTCACCACTTTAAAAAAGTTCGGTTTAAAAGTAGAAAATGTAAAAAGAAAACTTCTCAATGGAAAATACACCTCCGAAACTATCTTTAGTACAAAATCCAAATATTTAGACATCTATCTTAGAAATTTTGAGAACAAACCGATAGCTATTCAAAAGTCTGACAGAGAAAAGGAAGGA
Source organism: Candidatus Cloacimonadota bacterium (assembly GCA_023129415.1). GTDB lineage: Bacteria > Cloacimonadota > Cloacimonadia > JGIOTU-2 > JGIOTU-2 > JAGMCF01. The sequence continues at coordinate 20,909 of JAGMCF010000161.1, read as the reverse complement.
TTTCTTTTTGGTTATCCATCTTGTTGTGTGAAAAACTTTGTTGAAGATGGATACACAAAAAATCCATATATTGGCAAAGAACAGGAAATACTCTTTCATTGGGTTTGTCCACACTGCAGGATTACACCTTCTCTTATTCCATATTACCAGAAAATTTATAATGAATGCCAGCTACTATTTTCCGAATCAAATGGAAAACTTTTTCCACATAATATTTCAAGCTTTAGCAAAAAAGCGCTTCCTTATGCTGCTGCTTTCTTGTTGGCTCTTGGTGCTCCAGTCATAAATTCAAACAAACTTTTTGCAGACGACCATTGGCTGCCTGTATTTGGTGATAATGATAATGATTACCTCAGCTATAAAGAAGAGATACTTATGGGAACTCAATGCTTTTATTTATATCCTACATCTGCAGATTCTATTGCAAAATCATACAAAACTATTATTGACTCTTTACCCAGAGAAACATCTGATACTACATGCTATGCTATTGATATATTTGCTAATGGATTTTATAATTGCCCAATCTGTGGAGAAACAGCAAATATGGGATTTGTTGTGATATATAATCCTCTCCGCAATCTTGAAATTGATATACCTTACATGGCTTTGCATTTTATGGAACATGGCAGTTTCTCTTATGCTATTGGACAGGATACTACTCGTATTGATATTGAACTTTTGAAAAAAGTTTTAGCACCTTTTGATACACAGCACCTCATAGTAGAAACCGCAGATGATAATGACGATGATGGACTGAATAACCCTTCTGAATTATATTTTGAGACTGATCCTGAAAATCCATACACTCACAATATAGGAATTGATGATGGACAGGAAATAACCGAAGCAATAATTGAGCATATTAGTGATTTACCTGTTTACATTGGAGGAGGACAACCAACTGATTATATTTATATACAATACATCCCGGCATATGGATTTGAAACTTGTAATATTTGTGGTAAAACTGTCAACATGGGTTATGTTACAATTAAAAATCCTACTCAGGGCACCTTTATAGATTTTTCAATCATCGGATTACACTATATATCTCATGGTCGCTTTGCTTACGAAGGTAGCACTAATCAAGGAGAGATTGATCCAATTGAATTAGCTACTGTTCTTGATATAGATTTAACAAGTATTGACCACTTGCCAGAAATAGCTGAAAAATATGGATATCAACTGATAAACTTCCCTAATCCTTTTACTGGCTCAACAACGATTTCCTTTTCAGCCACAGATTTACACGGATTAGCACAGATTAAGATTTATAATATCAAAGGGCAACTAGTAAGACAATTCAAACTGCAAAAGGCAAAAGGCAAAAATTATATTGAGTGGGATGGAAAAGATGAGAATGGTAAACCTGTTCCAGGTGGAATATATCTATTAAAATTAGAAATCGATGGTATGGAAGCTGAAACAAAAAAATGTTTGTTAATTAGATAAATTATCTAAAAAGGGGATTAATATGGTGAAGAAATTTATTATTGCTTTATTTAGTATATTTGTCTTGTATGCAATTACAAATGCACAAGTCAATTTTGAATTGGATTTTAGTTTTCAAAAAATAAATATTCATGATGAACTGACCAATATACAAATACTAGACTATAATAATGATGGTACCGATGAACTGTTTACTGGATATGAAGGGGTTACTTATTATGGAGATAATTATTGGAGAGTAGTATGTTATTCTCTAAACGGGGACACTCTATTTACCTATTCGCAAGAAAAAGAAGAAAATGAATTTTTTGGAAAATTTTATATTTATACATATGAAAATATTTTTTATCTTATCACGGCATCTTATTTAGAACCACCTAATTTATTAATAAGGATTATTGATTTTGATACTTATTGTTTGATTGATTCCTTCATGTGTTATGTTAATACAGATTTTCCTCCAACATTAAACTTTATAAAACCATTATCATTAGAAAACAATCTATGTATTTACGTTGGGTTAGATGTGGTTTTTTGGTATTGGGCTGAGGAAGTTGAATCATTCATTTATAAATTTCTATTCTGTGATAATAGTTTATCTTTCATAGAATCGATTGAGGGATGTGGCGCAGATCTTAGAAAATATGATTCATTTGATTCCCTTATCTCTCTAAATAATTATAGCTTTTGGTCTGTAGGAGCATGGCCATATGGCAATAAAAGTTATTCGATTAAACTGCTTTCACATGATTATGTAAGTTCTATTAACCAGGTTTATTATACAAGTGGCAGTTTTTATGAAGATGAACTTGGTATCTTTTATAATAACTATCCCAGCAATTTTCGTATATTGACCAATAATGACAATTTTTATTCAGATTATGGTTTGATAATCCATTATTGGCAATATGACTCTGATTATGGGTTAAGGAATAATTTTATTAATTTTTCTTCTGACTTTTTGGATACATTATGGATTTCTCAAGAAAGTGAAATTACCGCAAATGGTTATTCAATAAATTCATCGACCTGTATCAATACGAATCTGGGCGATTACTTTCTACTTTACTTTTCTACAAGGTGGGGTGGATATCCTCCAATGCTTGAAATTCGTAATCGGATTACAGGAAACATTGAATTAAGTCAGGAATCTTCTATATCACCGTTTACTATTAAACAAACTTCTGATGACGAATTGTTATTTTTTGTAGATACTGGAAATGAATATGAAGTGTATACCGTTAATGATATTTATCTCGGTGTTAATGATGAATATTTAAATATAGCTAATCTCTACCAATTATCAAATTATCCCAATCCATTTAATCCAGATAGAATGAGTATAACAACGATTTCCTTTTCAGCCACAGATTTACACCCGTCCTCCGCAGTCCCGATTAAATCGGGACGGAGGGTGGACAGATTAGTACGGATAAATATTTATAATATAAAAGGGCAATTGGTAAAAGAGTTAGTCCCTGATTTAATCAGGGATAGAAGTGAGGGATTAGGAGTGGCTGAAGCAGAATGGAATGGAAATGATGAGAATGGTAAACCTGTTCCAAGTGGAATATATCTTTATAAATTGGAAATTGACGGCAAAACCAAAGTTAGCCAGAAGATGTTAGTTCTAAGGTAAAACTATTTCTCAAGAGGTAAGGCATTTTCAATACTGAAACAAAAACCGAAAAAGCAATTTTAGTTGGTCTGCAAACTGAGGATAAATCCAATTATGATGTAGAGGAATCTCTTCAGGAATTATCTTTGCTGACTGAAACCTCAAATGTTGAAGTTCTTGGAGTTGAAAAACAAGCAAGACCTTATCCTCATTCTGCATATTATATCGGTTCTGGGAAAGCAAAAAGTTTAGCTCAACTTGCAAAAAATAAGCAAGCAAATGTCATAATTTTTGATGATAACCTAACACCGTCTCAGGATAGAAATCTATCAAAAATAACAAATCTAAAAATTATTGACCGCACTCAATTAATCTTAGACATCTTTGCTCAACATGCAAAAACCAGACAAAGTAAACTTCAAGTAGAATTAGCACAGCTCCAATATAATCTTTCCAGGTTAAAAGGAAAATGGCCTCACCTATCCAGAATTGAAGGTGGTATTGGCTTTCGTGGTCCAGGTGAAAGACAATTAGAGGTTGACAGAAGACGGATTAATGATAGAATTTCTTTGCTTAAATCTAAACTTAAGTTTGTTGAAAAAACCACTGAAATTAAACGAAAAAAGCGCAGAAATTTATTCTCAGTTGGAATTGTTGGTTATACTAATGCTGGCAAGACAACAATTCTGAATAAATTAACATCATCTAACATTTATACAGCTAACAAATTATTCGTTACTTTAGATACAACTACTAAAGGCAAGAAATTATCTTCTAATGATAAAATTGTTATTTCAGATACAATTGGTTTTATTAGAAAACTCCCACCATATTTGATTTCGTCGTTTCATGCTACTTTGCAAGAAGTAATAAATGCAGATTTGCTTCTCCATGTAATTGACATTTCTCATCCAAAGCTATATGAATATATGGAAACTGTTTTTACAACCCTGAAAATAATTGGTGCTGAAGATAATAATATGTTGCTTGTTTTGAACAAAATTGATTTATTGCCTAAATATCAATTCCTTTTTATGAAGAAAAAACTAAAAATGGACTTTCCAAACTCTGTATTTGTATCAGCAAAATCTGGAGAGAACTTTGAAGATATAGAAAAGGGAATTATAAAGGTTTTATCAAAAGGGAAACGAAAAATCAATTTGAAAATCCCAAATAGTGAGCAAAAATTAATCTCATTTTTACATAATAATACTGAAATTTTACACAAAAGGTATAATAATAATTTTACAAGATTCCATATTAGATTACCATACACTCTTTATTCTCAAAAGTTTGATCTTTTAAGAAAATATGAAATTAAAACAAAGCGTATGGCTAAAAGACAAGAATTAAATCCATATAAATAAAAAAGCATCCACCAAATGGTAGATGCTTAACAAAATTCAAAATAATAAAAAAATTATTTATTCTGCAGATAATCTTAAAGGCATGAGGAGAAAAAGATTGAGTTCATTTTCTGGATATTCCGTATTGTAAAATAATGCTGGGTCTAAACTATTCTCAAATTTAATCTGAACCTTTTCACTATCAATCAGATTTAATATTTCTAACAAATACTTATAATTAAAACCAATCTGGAAATTATCTAATTGAGGTAATTCCTCACCAATTTCTACAATTTCATCTGCTGACCCTCTTTCAACATCTTCTGAAGAGATTTTTAACTGATTCTTTGAAAAATCAAACATCACAGTAAAAGTATCTTCAGAAGCAAGTAGAGAAACACGATGAACCGCATTCTTAAGAGGTTCTAAATCTATTTCCACAATTTTAGAATTATCGTATGGAATAACAGCTTCATAATCAGGATAATTAGCTTCAATTAAACGAGAATAAATTTTATATGAACTGTAATCAAAGCTAATTGCACTTTCTTCTGCGAGTATTCTTAAATCTGGGATTTCATCGCTGATAATTCTTCTCACAAGATTTAGTCCCTTTGTAGGCATAATTATATTTCTCTTTTCAATATCTAATGCAAGTTTAGTTTCATATTTACCCAATCTTTTCCCATCAGTAGCAATTATTTTCTGTAGATTGTTGTCTAACTCCCAAAGAATTCCAGAAAATGCTGGTCTCCCAAACTGGTCGGAAACAGCAAAAGATGTTTTCTCAACAATCTTTGAAAATAATTCAGCACTAATAGTAAAACTATTTTCCCAATTTCTATCTGGAATTTCTGGAAAATCTTCTGGGTCCGCACAAATCAAACTGAAGTCACTCTTAAGACATTTTATCTTGCATTTGTTACCTTTTACAGAGAAATGAATTTCATCTTCAGGGAGAAATCTAATAATTTCAGTAATATTTTTTGCAGGAATTGCGGTTTTTCCACCTTCTTTTACCTGACATTCTACTTCTGAAACAGCAGATACTTCCAGGTCTGTGGATGCTAATCTAACAATATTGGTTTCTTCGTCTGCTTCCAGTAAGATGTTTGTAAGAATTGGAAGTGGATTCCGAATTGGAACAATGCTATTTATAAATTGAATCTTATTTAAAATTTGATTTCTTTCTACTGAAAATTTCATTTTAAACCCCAATTATTTCATAAAAAAAGCAAGGGATAACCCCTTGCTTTTTTATGAAATTGATATTACTTTACAGCTTCCTTCAACTTTTTGCCGGGTTTGAACTTGGGTACTTTAGTAGCTGGAATATTAATTTTGGCACCTGTTGCAGGATTCACACCTGTACGTGCTGCTCTTCTTGCCACACTAAAAGTACCAAAACCAACAAGTGTTACCTTCTCATCCTTTTCTAAACTCAGCCTAATACCATCAAGAACTGCATTGAAAGCCTCACCAGCTTTCTTTTTGGAAACGTCAATTTCCATAGCAATTTTTTCAATCAACTCTTGCTTTGTCATATGATCCTCCAAGATTTTTTTGTGGAGCTTTAACTCGTCATATACTTTGTTTAGTTTAATTTATGTCAAATTTTTTTTAATTTTTATCATTTTATTACTTAGCTATGCCCCGTTCAGAGCTTTTCACGAACTCTAAAAAATGTACAACTTCATCAATCTTTTCTATCTCATCATTAATCTTATTAACTGCCTGTGTGGTATTTAGATGAGAATTATAAAATATTTTATAAACCTTTTTTAAGATTGATCTTGTCCTTTCAGAGAAATTATTTCTGATTAATCCAATTGAATTTATCCCAATCGATTTATATGGAATTCCTGTGCCCTTTGTATAGGGTGCAACATCTTGAGCAATTCTTGAAAATCCACCAATAAATGAATAGCATCCAATTTTTACAAATTGATGAATGGGTGTCATACCCCCAATTGATACTTTATCTTCAATAAGAATATGCCCTCCAAGATTAACACAGTTTGCTATTATAACATTATTTCCTATCTGACAATCATGAGCTATATGAGAATATGTCATTAGTAAACAATTCTTACCAATTTTTGTTGGATGATCCATACTTGTTGAGCGATTTATTGTTACAAACTCTCTAATTGTAGTTCCCTCACCAATAATTACTTCTGAATTTTCACCTTTATATTTTAAGTCTTGTGGAATTGTTCCAATCACAGCAGAATGGAAAATTCGACAATTATTACCAATAGTAGTTCTACCATCAATAAGAACATTAGAGGAAATTTTTACACCTTTTCCAATTTTCACCTCAGGTCCAATAATAGAATAAGGACCAATAACTACATTAGTTTCAATTTCAGCATTATTATCAACAATTGCAGTTGGATGTATTTTACTTTTCATTTTTTTATAATTTTTGCCTTAAAGATACCTTCACAAACCACATCACCATCTACATAAGCCTTACCTTCCATAACAGTTATACCTACTTTAGTTTTAACAAATCTCATCCTGAATTCCAATCTATCACCAGGGACAACAATCTTTCGGAATTTAACTTTATCTATTGAAACAAAATAAGCTAAATATTCTTTGGGGTCCTCACATTCATTGAGAATTAAAATTCCTCCTGTTTGAGCCATTGCTTCTACTATCAATACTCCGGGCATAATAGGATGTCCTGGAAAATGACCTTGAAAAAATGGTTCATTACTTGAGACATTTTTCACGCCAACAATAGTTTCTCCAGCGACAAACTCGGTGATTTTATCAACCAACAAAAACGGATAGCGATGAGGTAATATACGTTTAATTGCTTCATTATCAAAAACAACATCTCTTACAGGTTTCTTCTGATATTTGGCTTTAATGATATCATTTTCATATAATTTTCTAATCTTTTTTATTAATTCAATATTAGTCTTATGTCCAGAACGAGCAGCAAGAATATGTCCTTTTAAGGGAAGACCAAGTAATGCAAGATCTCCAATTAAATCTACGACTTTATGTCTTACAAACTCGTTGTAATATCGCAGGGGTTTAGAATTTAGTATCTTTTCTTCATTCATATTCAATTCACCTTTATAACCAAAAATTTCTTTTAATTCTTGAAATTCAGAGTCAGACATATCATCTTCTCCAATTACAATTGCATTATCCAAACTACCACCTTTAATCAAACCAGCAGTTCTAAGCTGTTTTATATCTTTAACAAAGCAAAAAGTTCTTGCAGAAGCAAATCCTTCTTCAAATTCATCTCTTAAAGATACCATAGAAGTATATTGTGGTTTAAAATTTGGATGGTCAAAATCAATGAAAAAGGTAATTTTAAGTGATTCTGATGGTACAACCACAACATCAACATTATGTTCAGGCACGGAAAATGACATAGGCTTTGTAATAGCAAGGTATTTTCGTTCAGCATCTTGCTCAACTATCTTGCTTTTGCGAAGTGCTTTAACAAACTCAATAGAACTTCCATCAGCAACAGGAAGTTCCTCACCATCAACTTCAACAATAATGTTATCAATTTCTAAACCCTTTATTGCAGCCAAAACATGCTCAATTGTTGAGACCTTAGCTTCTTTAATGCCAATATTTGTTCCTCTTTCAAGACTAAGAACATGTTTTAGGTCTGCAGGAATTTCAGGTTTGCCTGGCAAGTCAACCCTTCGAAAAACGATCCCGGTATTTTCAAGTGCAGGTTTGAAAGTTACTGTGCTTATATTACCTGTATGCAATCCAATTCCAGTATAACTGGTTGGATTTTTTATAGTCTGCTGATTTTCAATTGTCTGAATCATTTTTTATCCTCTTTCATTAATTTATGGAAATATTTTCTCATCTCTGGTAATTCACGCATTGCCATAATAATTTTATGTTGTAACTTTATATCAATTGCTGGATATCCAAAAACAACCTTTCCATCAGCAATATTTTTTGACACACCAGATTGAGCTGCAATAGTTACTTTATTCCCAATCTTTATATGATCCGCAACACCCACCTGTCCTGCCAAGATTGAATTATCCCCTATCTCTGAACTTCCTGCAATGCCAACCTGAGCACAAAGAATAGCATTTTCTCCAATTATATCATTATGAGCAATTTGAACTAAATTATCAATTTTGGTGCCTTTTTTAATAACTGTATTTCCTAATGTGCCTCTATCAACAGTAACATTAGCACCAATTTCAACATCATCCTCAATAATTACTCCACCAATCTGTGGAATTTTTTGATGTTTTTTTCCATCCCATAAATAACCAAAACCATCTGAACCAATTATACTACCTGAATGGATTTGAACATTTTTTCCAATTATCGTTTCTGGATAAATAACTACATTGGGAAAGAGATGAGAATTTTCACCAATTTGTGAATTCTTCTTTATTACTGTATTAGAATCAATTACTACTCCATCACCCAATTTTACACCCTGTTCAATAACAACATTAGAAGAAATATTTATATTTTCAGGTAGAACCACAGAAGAATCGATAGTAGCACTTGGATGTATTTTTATACCAGATACTGATTCAGTCTCTCTTTCTAAAAGAAATGCGACAATTCTCAAAAATGATATATATGGCTTTTCACAAAGAATATAATTTCTTCTGGGAATTTTGGAAAGGTCTTCATCTTCAGGTATGATTAAAACACCAGCGTTTGAATTAAGAAAAGAATCAAAAAATTTTCTATCCTGAAAAAATGCTAAAGAAGAATTATCTGCATCTTCTAAAGTTGCCGCAGAATTGATGATTGAATCATTAACTTTTATAAGTTTACCTTGAGCAATTCTCTCAGCTTGTTCAAGATTGATTGAATTCTTAAAAATTTTCATTATTCAGTGGTTTCATTTAATTTCTGTAAAACCAAATCTGTTATGTCCATTTCTTCATCTTTTGCATATACAATAATTCCTTGCTGGGAATCCAAGACTAAATCTAACCCTTTTTCTTCTGCAACAGCATTAATGGCTGCAATGATTTTTTCACTAATGGGTTTCAATAATTCAATTTGTCTATGCACAGAACGATTTTGTATTTCAGTATTTAATTGTACATATTCGTTTTCTTTTTTCTCAATAAGAGCTAACTTTTCCTCTTTTCTCTGCTCTGTAACAATTGGAGGAAGATTTTTATACTCTATTTTCAAGCGTTGAATTTCTTTCTTTTTCTCATTCAACTCTATCTTCCATTCATCTGCTTCCTGTTTAAACTGTTGTTCTGCTTCTTTGCTTTCGGAAAATTCCGTATATACATAGTCAACATCTAAGTAACCTATTTTAAAATCACCCGCACTTAATAAGGTTGTTGCAAGAAAGAGAATGATAATACATAAACTTATTCTTTTCACTTTAAGCTTCCTTTCTGTTTAAATAATTTTATTGAAATCTGCAAAATGGAAGATTTTATTAAAATCCATAATAATTGGAATGTTTTACATTTTAACCTCATCCTCTAACTCCTTCTCCTATAAGGAGAAGGAGAACTTATACTTCCTCTCCTTTTAGGAGAGGATTGAGGTGAGGTCAAAAAAACCCTATTTTGCATATCTCATTTTAAATAATTTTATTGATTATTAACTTTCACGGAAACCCGACTCGGATTTTCGTTTTATCTTAATACTGTAATTGAATATTTATCAGTAAAATTCGAGTCGAGTTTCTGTTTCTTTTGTAAGAATATAAATTTATACTCTTTAAAAAGTAGTTCCAAATTGAAAATGAGTTTGCCATTTACTCTTAGTCTCTCTATCAAACCCATAAGCATAATCAAATCCAAGCAATCCCATAGGTGTCATTATTCTTACACCAATGCCAGCACCTTTTTTCAATCCTTGAACATTCATTTCAGAAAGATAATTATAGGAATTTCCTGCATCCAGAAATAGCACACCAATTATTTGGTCTCCTGAGATTGGAAAAGTAATTTCAGATGAACAGATTAATTCAGCTTTTCCTCCCCCCAAGGAAGGAACTACACTTCTGTCAATATACCCTCTTATACCGTCAGGACCTGTTCCGCCTGGATAAAATCGTTCATCTGGTGGCACATTATCAGATTCACCAAATTCTTTTACATAACCAAATCTCCATTTCATTCCTAAAGCAAGTTTCCAGAACAGTTTTAAATACCAATTTGTCTGAATGATTTCCTTATAATAATTCTCACTGCCACCTATTGGACCACCAGCTAATTCAGTAAATAATCTTATAAGTGCTCCAGAACTTGGGCGAAAAACATTATCTCTTCCATCCCTTTCTAAGGTAACAAAAATATTGCTTGTAAATTTTGAGCCTTTATCAACCAACTCCCGAAGGTCATCAGAAATCTCATCTTTAGGATTAAGAATCTCATACTTTTTCTGAGTAAGTGAGTATCCACAAGTTACTCTTGAATAGTCAATCCAGGGTATCATAGTGCCAACACGAATCCCACCACCAGTCCGATAAATTATATAATTCCAGTCTTCCCATCTTCTCTTAGTGTGATATACATCAAAACCCAGTAGAGTATTCGTGTCAAATAAATATGGATTTGTAAAACTTATATCATAGTTTTGTTTTATTCCGCTGAATTCCCACTGAATCCCAATTCGCCATGCATTCCCAAATACATTATTATGAGCAAGTGAAATAAATCCAACAAATTTATCTCTTTGATCAAAACTCACTCCACCATTTGCTGTGCCTGATTCCTTATCCTCAACTAAAAATATAAGGTCAATATCACCTTCATCATTAATTGGCTTGTAGTCCAATCCGACATTAGGCTCAAAAAATCCCAAATTATAGATATTTCTTTGGCTTTGCATTAATAAGGATTGTCTAAAATAATCACCTGGAATAATAGCAAGTTGTCTTCTTATAACCTTTTCTTTTGTTTTTTTATTTCCTTTTATATAAATTTGACGAACTCTTGCACGAGTATTTTCAGTAATATTAACAATTATATTAATGTATTCACCCACTCTTTGTATATCCTGTATAATAGCAGAATAAATATATCCTTCTTCATAATACAAAGAGTGGACTAAATTAAGTTTATTATTAAATTCTTCCTGGTCAAAAATTTCATCTGGTTTAATTTTAAGTTGATTTAGAATGATTTCATCACTGAATCTGTAATTCCCCTCAACAGTGACAAAACCAATTTTGTATTGATTCCCTTCATAAATTTCGATTTCAAGAATAAGATTTCCTTCATCATCATATTCAGACTTCCAATCAACAACTGTCGCATCAATAAATCCCCGTGCATGATAATAATCTTTAATTCTTTGAATATCCTCTTCAAACTTTTCCAAATTAAATTCACCTGACCTTAAGAAACCACGTGTCTTTGTTTTTAAAACCTTTCTAAGTTTCTTATCTTTAATTTGATTATTTCCAATAAATATTATCTCTTTTATAGTTACTTTTTGACCCTCATTAATGATAATTGCTAATCCAATTTTGTTTGATTGAAATTGTTGCTCATCAAAACTTACCGAAGCCAATCTATAACCCTTGTCATAATATAAGGAAAGAATACGATTTCTCGTTTCAAATTTCCTTTGGTCAGACCAGTAATCCCCTCTTCCAATGTTTATCTCAGTTCTAATAGCTTCATTCTTAATTTTTTTATTACCAGTAATAAGTACTTCTTGAATAATTGGATATTCTACAACCTTGATAATAATTTCAACACCTTTTTCTGAATCAATCTTATTTATATCAATCTTCTCAAAAAGACCTAATTTGTATATATTTCCTATTGCGTTAGAAACATTTTCAGCAAAGTAAATATCTCCAGGTGCAAGCCCAGATGTAGATTCAATTAGTTTTGTGCTTACATTTATATTTCCAAATACAGAAATACCAGTAATGTATTCATAATCTTGAGCTGCAAAACATACTGAAAATAAAATAAAAAATACTAATATTAATAATATTCTGATTTTCATATGTAAATCCTTTTTTAGCCACGAATTTACCCTGTGAAATCCTGCATAGCAGGAATCCCGATATATCGGGATTATTTCACAGGGCAAGCACGAACTAACACGAACAATATTTTATTCATAAAATTAAACTATTATAAATTATTAATAATTTTAATTCTCCTTTGTGCTGAAATATCGGCATGAGTGTTTCATCTGAAAATCCTTTTTTTATTGCGGTTTGGGATAAACCCAAACCTACCCGTCAATTGGGGGGTAGCAACAGGTTTACCCCGTTAGATAGTTAGCTCAATAAAATATTACTATCTTAACAAAGTAAATATTATCTAACGGGGTTTATCCTGTTGCTGTTCACTTTTCAGCAGAAATAATATTTTCATGCTCCTTTGTCCTCCCGATGAATCCGGATCGGGATGTATGTTTCATATTATTATTACTTTCAAACTTATTTTTTATATTTATAACTAATTATTTTTTAGAAATTTATAAGTAAATTTTTTAAAATAACTAAAATAATTGTCAATTTTTGCTTAATAAATTTAAAAATTAATTGCAGTTTCAATTGAGATTCTTTGTATCTCTTCTTTTTTTATTGGAGAAAATCTATACATATATTTTATATCAAAATTATAAGGTAACTCATATCTAAAAGTTATTTCATGTTGCACTCCAATTTTTATTGCCTGACTGGAGGTAAGTTCCTTTTGAAGTAATGCTTCATAATTGACATACCAATTAGGAGTTATATATTTTCCCATTGTAACTGATAGATTCTCAAGGATAATTTCTTTGCTCAATTCAGAAATCTTATCTAATTGTGACTCGTGTTCAGGTTCCGGAGTAAAATCTTCTTCGGATATTATCAAACCACTTTTTCGCATGATATTTCCCATAAAACCTGTTTTTAGTCTGAAAAAATCCAAGCCCAAAAATTGTCGTATAGTACTTTCAACTGGCATTAATAAAGGACCTACTAATAGATTTCCTAGCTCATCACTTGCAATTTTAATCGCTCCTTCTCGATATAATTTACTCTTTTCTTCTTCAGTTAACTCTCCAATACTTTTTCCATAATGAAGTTTAGATAAAATACTCAGCATAGTTTCATCTTTTGGATTATCACTGTGGAGTTTAATCCTATAATTACCATAATCAGTTGCGTGAATATCATGTCCAATTATACCTTTTTCAGTAGATGTTAAACTTAAGTATATAGTTGAGCCATCCGGGGTTTTCTTTTTAAAGTTGGCATTGATTTGAATATTTTTATCAAATTTACTTTTCTTTATCTCAACATTATCAACCTTAAAAGTTTCACCAAATAATTGTATCTCACCGTGATGTGAATGTAGATCAAAGAAAATTTTAGTTTTATCATTTTCTGGATTTGTACGAAAACTGATAAAATCATTATGATCAATATACAATCTTAATGGGGTGTAGATATACCATATATTTTTTTTGAAAACTAAATCAAAATCAAAATGAATAGGTATATCAGAATCAAATAAACCCGAACCCATTTTGCCCGGAGGTTTTACACCCTTTCCATTTGCAAGCAGAATTTTCCCTGAGAATTTGAATGCATCGTCTTCTTTATAGATTCTAAAGTATTCATCCACAAAACCTTTTAATTGTAAGTCAACCAAAGCTTTTTCTGCCATATATTCAGGAATATGTATTGAAACACCCTTTTCATCAGTTGTTAAGAAAACAGTTCCTAAGTTAATCCCACCAATATTTATATCTCTTATTTCTTCTTCAAAACCATTTAATATAAATAATTTGCCATCACCAATTTTTACTGAACCTTCTAATTTATCAATGCGATTATCAGTCAATTCTGTGTAAAGATTTATTTTTCTTAACCTTTCTGGTTGACCTTTTAATTGCATCTCTCCTTTTGTAATTATCACTTCTCCTGATTTCAATACAGTTTTTTTATCTTCAGTTGCTAATATAAGACGCAGTTTTGTTTTACTTGAAGCTTGTTTAATATCATCAATATATTCAGAAATTATTGAGAGAAAGTCTCCATTGGCAGATATAACAATTTCATCTGGTTTGTCATAAAACTGCTTTTTAAAAAAATTATAACTATAACTTCCTTTTGCTGCTGCGTCATATCGCTTTGTTTGCACAATTTCAAAATTGTTTAGATAAAAGATTTCATCATCCTGAAAAAATTGAGCAGATAAAGTATCATACTTTGTTGAAAATATCTTACCATCTCTTAAGTTTATGTTGCAAAGAAGCCTTGGATTTTGTGGGGTTCCTGTGGCATATATTTCATAATCTCCAATTCCATAAAAAGGTGCATTTAATAGGTCGTTATGAATATTAACATTATTTCCCTTACCATATAGAGTAAAATGATTTCTCTCATCTAAAGATACTTTTGCATATCCTTCAAATATACCTTTTTGGTTATTAGATATTTTGATTTTATTAAAATTTAATAATGTATCTTTAATGTCAAATGACAAATATGTATCTAATGAGTTAATTCTATCATCAAATAAAAGGCTATCAATGTGTATCTTACCGGAAATAAGAGTATCCTCATCACTTGAAAATTTCACTTTTCCATTAATATTGCCACAAATCTCTTGGATTTCATCTGAAAAAGATAATATATTGTTTACTTTATTAACAGAAAGATTCGTTAATTTCATCAAACCTTTATAATAAATAGGTTCTTTATTTATAATTGGTAAGATAAATTTTCCGGAAAGTAAAATGGCATCATCAAAGGAAAAGTTCTTTAAGAAAATTGAATCTTTGCAAGTTTCTGCAATGCAGTTTATTGTATATTTTTTATCACGAACATATAAACTGTCAGAATATAGATTGATAATTCCTTTGCTATCTTCACTTCTTATAGGTAAATTCCCTGACAGAATAATATTACCATTTACAAGGCTATATGGGCTTTCTGGGAAATATAAAAATCCTTTCCAATTTATTTTTTCTGAATTAATTGAAATATTTATATCTGAAGTTAAATCAGGCTTAAACTCATTTAACCATTTAAATTTCCCATTACATAATTCATTGAGTGATAGGTTATCACTCTTTAGGTTTATGGAAAATTCAGTCCCGACAGGTCGGGAAAGCAAATTATTTCCTTGACCAGATAATATGATTGATTCATCAAGATTTCTCAATGCAAATGTTAATTTATTATCAATTAATTCTACTTTACCACCAAGATGATTGAAATTAATAAACGATTTAGATATTTCAAGTTCAGATATGTCCATAGAAATTTCTGGATTTTTTATATTACCTGAAACCTGTGAAATCAAATTGCCATTGAATTCTAAATTTTTAAATGTATATTGAAATCGGTCTGATGATAACTTGAGATAAATTTCGGAATCTTTAAAATTCTTCTTATTTATGACAACATTCCCAAAGAAATTCACAGGGTTGTTTTCAATTATGAATTCGCCAGAATGAAAAGCAATTGTATCGTTTTGATATGAAACATTTCCAGACACATTCTTAACATTTTGAGAATAGATCTCTATTGATGGACTTTGGAAATTTAATTCAATTTTAAAATTACTAAATTTATCTTTTACTTCTCCTTCAAAAGCTAAAACACCATCTATTTTTGAATTTAATTCTCCAAGATTAATAACTCCAGAACGAATTTTCAAATCTAATTCTGGGTCTTTTGTAAGATAGTTAGTTATACTGCCAGATACAAAACCATTATAATCCTGCCAATTTATTTTGGTATCCTTATTAAAAAATAATTCATTTTCATACAATTTACATTTGATATCTTTTGCAAAAATTGGTTGTTTTCCAATTTCAATAAGAAGAGAATCTATTAAAAGTATTCCTTCTTCAATCTTACTATCTTTTACTGGTAAATTCAAATTAACTTTTCCATTATGAATTGTAAACTGATTAATTATAATTTGCGGTATTTCAAAATCAGTCAAACTAATATTAAAATCAGAGCAATCCTTTTCATAGCTTCCAGAAATATTGATTTTTCCTTTATCATTTGGATGTTCTGCTGAGAAATCAATTTTCCATTGTCCACCATCTTTTTCTAATTTTAATTCAACACAAGTTAATACTTCGTTGAAAGAAAGATCTCCTTCACTTACTAAATTAAAATTTCCATTAATTATTGAAACATATTTAAGTTGTTTTAAAATACTCTCAATTTCATTAATATCAATTACTTTGCCAATTTTTTTTGGTTGAAAATTATACGACAATGTTGGTGAGAAGCAACTGATCTTCTTTATAGCCTTAGTTATATTAAATCGTTTAATTAATAGATTCCAAAATTTATATTCAAAATATAATTGTTTTGCAGAAAAGTTATATTCATTATTAATATTGTGTATCTTAATATCTGAAATTTGTATGAATTTTGTAGTAAAATTAAACCCTTTAAATTCAATATCAGCATTTAATTTTGAACCCAGTCTTTCAGTAAGGATTTTTGCTACACTTGCTTTAACATCAACGAAACGCAAAACCAAAAAGAAAGATAGATTAATTAGTAAAAGAATTGCTACGACAATTATTAGCCATCTTCGCTTTCTCATTTTAAAATCGTTTTATAATTTAAAACTTAAGAGCTCCGTTGATCAAAACACATTTTTAACAAGAATTAAACCTCTTTTTACATTTATTTATGAGTTTAAATGCCCCACGAAATTTCTAAGACTAGTGTCAAGTCAATCATCAAATTTACCCCGTTAGATAATTTTACTATGTGAGATAGTAAAAATCTAATATGAGGAATATCTAACGGGGTGAACAAATATAAAAAGATTAATTCCCAAAGAATCTGTACCCGTGTCTGTGTTAATGGCATGATTGGACATTTGGGCTTTGAAATTTTATTTGACATTAGTCCCGACTTGTCGGGAAGAATTTTTGGGATTTATCACAATTTTCCTTTTTGGTTCTGGTTCACCCTTCGGAGTAAACCTACGGAGAACGGGCTTGTCCAGGTTAGGTTATGTTCCGACAAGTTTCAATTTACCCTCTGATAGTTCATATAAAATTTCTGCCTTTCTGGCTAAACTTTCATTATGAGTGACAATTAAAAGTGAAGTAGAGAACATTTCATTTAATCCCCAGAGCAACTCTAATAACTCCTCACTATGATATTTATCAAGATTTCCTGTTGGCTCATCTGCCAAAATCAGTTCGGGATTATTAATTAATGCTCTTGCCACAGCGATTCTTTGCTGCTCGCCTCCGCTTAATTGATTTGGATAATGATCTTTTCTATCAGTTAAATCTAATTTTGACAATAATAAACCAGCAGAATTTAAACTTTCAATATATGATTTTCCAGAAATCAACATTGGCATAGCAACATTTTCAGCAGATGTTAATTCCGGCAAAAGATGATGAAATTGGAATACAAACCCAATATTTTTATTACGAAATCGCGCTAACTCCTTATCAGACAATTTTCCAACATCATCTCCATCAAAATAAATTTTTCCTTTATCAGGCTTATCAAGTGTCCCAAGAATATGCAGAAGAGTGCTTTTACCACTACCAGACATACCAGTAATTGAAACGATCTTTCCTCTCTCCATCTCAAAATCTAAGTCATTAAGGACTATTAATTTCTTTTCTTTTATACCTTCAAAATAACTTTTATAAATTTTTTCAGCTTTTAAAACCAATTTTACTCCAATATTTCACCAAAGAAATAATTTTTACTAAAGAAAACACTGACTAATATAAAATTATAGTTTTTCATATGTAAATCCTTTTTTAGCCACGAACAACACGAACTAATCGGTCTCGGCGCCCAGACGGACACGAACAATATTTTATTCATAAAATTAAACTATTTTAAATCCTTTACCCTGTGGAATAAAATCAAAGATTTTAATGCAACGCATTATTCCACAGGGTGAATAATTTTCATGCTCCTTTCAGGCTCGGCGCCTCTGTCTCGGCTTGGCACATTTAGGTTTCCTGATCAATGGGATGACTTGCCGAGCCAAGACGGGCAGACGGGTGTGTCCCGAGTTTCTTTCGGGACATGTAGGTTTCATAAAAAATAAACATATCTTTTTTAATCCTAATTCACAATTCTTAATTGAATTTATCTCTTCCATCTGCCACTGCTCCTGCTCCTGCCACTGCCCCTGCCACTGCTTCTTCTTTCCTCATTTCTTCGTTGCTCTAATTATTGATACAGCATCCATCTTTGCAATATTTCTTAATGGGAAGTATGCTGAACCAAGGATAACCAAACCTGAAACAATGAATATATATATAAAATCCAGGGGATTATTCTTAATAACT
The DNA here is from genome assembly GCA_023129415.1 of Candidatus Cloacimonadota bacterium. Classification (GTDB taxonomy): domain Bacteria; phylum Cloacimonadota; class Cloacimonadia; order JGIOTU-2; family JGIOTU-2; genus JAGMCF01. The sequence goes on along the minus strand of JAGMCF010000161.1, from coordinate 2,222 downwards.
AATTTATCAATTAAATATACATCACTTTCAATTTTTACTAAATCTGTATATGTCAATATTTGAGAGAATATTATTCCAAAAAATAAGCCAAGAATAATACCAGAAAATCCGATAATAATATTTCTATTTAAAAAAATTTTCTTTATATCATTATTATTTGCTCCCATTGCTTTTAATATACCAATCTCCTTTTTTTTATCAAAAATATGCATTGCCAAAACACTTGTCATACCAAACCCGGCTACTAAAATAATTAGCCCGATAATTATAAAAATTACCCATTTTTCCAACTTTAATAGATTAAAAAGATTGCTGTTCAGTTCTATCCAATCAGTTACATTGAAAGGATAATCGAGCTTTTTTAACAACATTTCAGAATGCATGGACGCATTTTCAATCTCATTTGAAGTCAGTTTCACAGCAATGCCAGAATATTGGTCATTCATATTTAAAAACTGTTGTGATTCTTTCATGTTAAGAAAAAGAAGTGAATTATCAAAATCAAACATACCAGACGAAAAAATGCCAGAAATCTCTATCTTCATCTTTTTAGGAATAATTCCTCCAATTGTTATATCTGCATTCATTGGGGTAATAATGTTAACTGAGTCCCCAATTTCAACATTTAGTCTTTTAGCTAACTTTTCTCCAATAACTCCGTATTTTCCATCTTGCTTAAATATTCCCTTAATAATATACTCTTTAAATTTTGTGGTCAGATTCTCTGATTCATAATCAATTCCTCGCAAGATAATTCCAGCCATTTTACCTTTAAACTTGTTATGATTAGTTGCCATACCTTCTGTATAAATAAAAGGAGCATAAGAATATACTGCATGAGTTGTATCTAATATTGACTTTATATTTGTAAATTCATCTTCATCAATTGTTTGATTATTATACTTTAAAATATAGATATGAGCATTAACACCAAGAATAATTTCCTTAAGCAACTTGTGATATCCACTAAAAATAGCTAATGATACAGTTAGGGCTATCACACCAAAAGTGATACCTACTATTGATATTATGGAGTTGAAGGAAAAATAATCACGCTTTCCTTTTATACAGAAAAACTTTCTTACAAAAAAATTTTGGAACTTCATTATTAATATTAAAATTTTTCTTTTCAATTTTTTTGTCAATGATAATTAAAACTAAATTTTGTGAATTTTGATAATGATTAAAACTAAAAAAAATAATAAAAAATTCGTATAGCTTTAAATAAACTATACTTGACACAAAAACATAAGTTTTTAGAAAACAAATTATGAAATTCATCCGAATTCTAATTTCTTTATTGCTAATACCTATTAGTCTATCAGCAATTGAAAATATATCTGATACAACCAAAACTAAATTAGATTCACTTGAATATACCGCTGAAAAAATTATATACGATCTTAAATCCGACCAAATTATACTGATAAGCAATGCTGAAATCTTTTATAAAAAATCCTTTATCAAATCTGATTCTATTTTAATTGATCTTAGAAATAGAATTGCAATTTCAGAAGGTCAATCTGAATTGTTTGATGGAGAAGAAATCATTTATGGCTCATCTTTATTTTTCGATATTGATAGTGAAGAAGGTATGCTTTTAAATGGAGATACAGAATTTGAAGGAGGACTCTATTCCGGTGAAAGAATGCGAAAAGTTGGTGATAGAACATTTGATATTGATAATGCGAGATACACCACTTGCGAATTAAACCATCCGCATTATTATATTTTCAGTCCAAAATTTCGTGTATTTCTGAATGATAAAATCGTAGCCAGACCGGTTATTCTATATGTAAATCATTTTCCAATATTTGCTCTTCCATTTGCATCATTCCCAATCAAAAGGGAAAGGCATTCAGGATTTCTTATTCCTGACCCGGGATTCAATAAAACAGAAGGAAAAACCCTTAAAGATTTAGCATATTTCCAGACATTAGGTGATTATGGTGATATTTTATTTGCATTAGACTTTATGGAATTAACTGGTTTTGAGTTTCGTATCAGAAGTAGATATTTAAAAAGATATTTTATTCAGGGAAATATTATAAGTCGTCTTTTATATTATCGTGACCCATCTCAATATCAATCTGTGGACAAATATAGAATTCGCTGGTCAATCAATTCCTTTCATAAACAAACACTCTCACCTTATAGCAATTTGCTTATTAAATCAGACTTCGTAAGTGATACGGAGGTAAGAAAGACAAGCGAGGATAAAG
>JAGMCF010000160.1 GCA_023129415.1 Candidatus Cloacimonadota bacterium | reverse complement strand
AGTTACTGTGTTTTTTGATGCTATAGATCAGGTACCTGGCACAATCTTGACTGCTGATATTCACTTCTTCTCTCCTGTGGATGAGCCAATTATTCCTGCAACTCTTATAGTTTATTCTGCTACTGGTGATCTGGATGGGACAGTAACCGATGCAGGAACAGGTGACCCTATGGACAGTGTTTTTGTAACAGCTCTGGGTGCTAAATACACTACTTACACCAATACAGATGGATATTATCTATTTGAAGCGATACCCACAGGTATGTATAATGTTACTTTTGAGTATGAGGGTTGTAATGTTGGATTTGTAGATAGTGTTGAAATCTTTGAGAATCTAACCACAACAGTGGATTACGCAATGACTGCTCCTGAACTTATATATACCCCAACCAGCTTTGACTTCGAGATAGGTATTGGAGACTTTGATACTGATACTTTAGCTGTTGAAAATGTTGGAACAGGCCCTGTTGATTTCTTCATAGATATAGATTATACTACTGAGACTCGTCAAACAACTATCTTATGTGTAGATAGAGATGGAAGTTCATCAGCAGCTGGTTATACAGATGATTGGCCCTACTTCGAAGCAGCTCTTGATGCAAACTTTTATACCTATACATACTATGAAGTAGTTGATATTAGTCAAGATGGACCGGACTTAGCTACAATGATGGATTATGAAGTGATCATTTGGTTCAGTGGTGAAGCATGGGGTTATTATGGAGATGACTGTATGACCCCGACAGATGAATCAAATCTTGGAGTATATCTTCAAAGTGGTGGCTCATTATTCCTTTCTGCTCATGACTATCTATGGGCTTCATATCCATCAGCAGGACCTTTCTCTGCAGGACAATTCCCGTATGATTATCTTGGTATGAGAAGTGTAGTTCAAGATAATTGGTTGATTTCACTACCGAACACTGGTACTGTAGAAGGAGTTACAGGTTCTCTTGCAGAAGGATATAACTTCACTATCCAGGACATTTATACAACTGATAAAGAAGGTCTATGGATTGACTGGTTTACTGACCATGTTGGAGTAGATTTGTTCAATATTACAAGTCCAGCTCCTCCTGGAATCTGTGCTAACCAGTATGATGAAGGCACATTCAGAACTGTATTTACCACAGCTTCCTTTGCAGCAATTACTGAGCCTACTATTCAAGCAGACTTAATTGATGATATTATTATATTTCTCACATCAGGAATGCCTCATTGGTTGACAGTAGAGCCAATGTCCGGAACATTTGATCCTACCACTACTACTCTACTATTAGTAACTGCAAATACTGAAGGATTAGAATTGGGTGTATATGATGCAACTATTACTGTTAATACAGAAAATCCTGATATTGGACCAACAGTTATCCCTGTTCATCTTGTAGTGACCATAGATTTAGTTGAGGAAATTCATATACTATCCACAAAACTTAATTCCAACTTCCCGAACCCATTCAGTAATTCAACTACTATTTCCTTCAGCCTGAAAGAGAAATCTCATGTTAAATTGTCTGTCTATAACATTAAGGGACAGCTTGTTGCAACATTGATTGATGATATGATGAATCCTGTTGCAAATTATGAAATCCTCTGGAATGGTATGAATGGAAGAAAACAACTTGCTAATGGAATCTACTTCTACAGATTTGATTCTAAAGAGAAGTCATTCATCAAGAAGATGATCCTCCTTCGCTAAAGTTTACACTCCGTAGTCCCAATGTTTTGGGACGGAGGAGTGCTTCAGAGGATAAATACCCACACCGTGTGTAGAATAAATTCTGATGAGATAATATATTTGGGTAGGCAAAGGAAGAGGATTCCTCCTCTTCCCTTGTCTCACCCTTGAAATATTTTTTATGGAAGATAATAAAATAGATTTGAGGATAAGTAAGAATAAAGATGTTAATTTATAAGATAGGTATACTGGTCAAAATAAAAAGAAGATGTAAGTTTTATTAATTATTTTACCAGTAATGTTTGTTAATTTCTTAAATAAAAAAAAATTAAATAATCCTAAATTATAGGAGGAAAAAAAATGAAACCTAAAATTGCAATAATTATAGTGTTATCTTTATTAATAACACTTCCAAATATTGCTCTTGCAGAAAAGATACAACCTGAAAATGAAGCTCCTGCTGCTATTCAAAGAGTTGCTCATCATCCTGATATTACACCTGTCAAAAGGGCTAAGACAGTTCAAGTGAAAGAAGAAGTTGTCAAAGAATATACACTTAATGAACTAAATGAATTTGATACTGAAACTTTAAAAGATATCTACTCACAAACTGGAGATTTACGAGCTTTGAACATTATTGAATCCAGATGGCAACCATCTGTAAGCAATGCACCTGGCAGTAAGACTCTGGATAATGAAGTTGAACCTAATGATGATTGGACCACAGCTAATACTATTACAGATTCTATGGCAGCTGCTATTGACCCAGGTGGTGATGTGGATTACTTCAGTTTTACCGCAACTGCTGGATATGATTATACTTTCACCACTGATGAACTGCCAGGCAGTTCTAATAATGTCGGCGATACAAAGATGTATCTTTATGATACTGATGGAACTACACAACTTGCTTATGATGATGACGGTGGGCCTGGTTTTTATTCTCAAATAGTCTATACAATTCCAACAGCTGGAACCTATTATGTAAAG
>JAGMCF010000016.1 GCA_023129415.1 Candidatus Cloacimonadota bacterium | reverse complement strand
TAAAAAGAGGTTTCATTCCAGACCAAAGTGGTGTAATAATTAAAATTTTTTGATTAGAAGTAAACATACTCTTTTGAGTTATGGATTAAATATTTTATTTATTATAAATTTGTAAAAAAAGAAAAAATAGATGATAATAAAAAATATACCTTTAAAAATAAAAGAAATGATAGGGTTTATATTTAATAATGAAATGAAAACTACGATTACAAGACCCAATATACAGGCAAGAACAATCCTACTTAAATTGCTAATCGGAATCAATTGTTTCATTGGGTATTTGAGTAATTTTGAGATTTCATACAACTGACCAATATTAATTATATAGATCGATATAACGGTAGCTATTGCAATTCCTGGAGTTTTGAGAAAATGAAATCCGATAATTGAGAGTATTACATTAACAAGTAAAGCAATAAAAGAATATTTTAGAATTTTATTTGTTTTACCAGTTGCAATTAAGATGCTACCAAAATTTACTACCCTCATTGGTAAAATGAAGAGATAAATGAAGAAAATTATTGAACTTGAAATATACAATTTTCCAAAAATAAATATTATAATCTCTTTGTGTGCCATAAGTGAAAAAAACATCACTGGTAGGATTATGCTGGCAGACTTAAATATAGAATTATACCATATCTTTGTAATCTGTTCAACATTCTTATTTTTCCATAAGCGGATATATTCTGGCAGCACAACAGCCATTACTGAATTTGTTATTAAAGCTATAAAAGGGATTTCAAAGGCTCCATTTGAATATATTGCAAAAGTTCCTGGATTTGTAAAAAAATTTACTAATAATTTATCCAATTGTTTTGAAGCTAATCCAAGAAATAAAGCAATACCAAGTGGGAATGAAAATAAAACCTGTGACTTTACATATCCCCAGTTAATAAAAAAGTTCTTTGTTCCTGATTCAAATAAAATCTTTGCCAATATTCCAAGAGAATTAAGAATCATTATTGCTGAAAAACCGAATATAAATATATCAAATGACAATTTTAAGCTAATTGTAAAAACAACAAAGAGTAAAATAAGAAAAGAAGAAATTACACTGATAATAACAACCAATCGATGCTTTCTCAATGAAACAAATATTGGTTGGTATAAATAAAATAAAGGGGAAAATAGCTGCATACAAACCATTGGTATAATAAATTTACTAAAATAACGATTATTTATTAAAGATATGAATTCATTTCGAAAAATAAAAAAGAACGAACCAGTTATAAAAGTTAATGTAAGACATAGTAGAATTGAACTAATAACATAAAATCTTTGTGTTTTTTCTTTTTCTCCTGCAATGAAATAATTAGTACTGTTTGGAATTCCTAGAAGTATCAAGGGAATTAAAGTATATCCAAAAAGCAAAAATTGTCTGTATGTCCCATACTGTTCAACAGTGAAATATCGTGAAAGAATTGCAAAAATAAGTAAACTACTTACAGAATGAAATAATTTCCCTAAGAATAATATAAATGATGAGTAGCTGAGTGAATCTCGTTTGATACCAAAAAATCTAATAATTTGTTGTATATTAACTATCAATTCTTTCATGTTTTGTAAAAGATATTATACCAATAATTCCTCCCCAAAATAACCAGACAAACCTATTTCCAGGAATATCACCATTGATTTGTGCATGGATAAAAAAATAAATAAATGAAAATAAAAAGATAATAAATATAGATTTTAAACCTTCATTAATAGAATGGAATTTTCTTGATATTTCTTTAATAATCAGTATTATTCCAATGATAAAAATACTCAAACCAACAATTCCCTGCTCATACAAAATCTCCATAAATATATTATGTGGATAAGCCATAGTATCAACGCCAAAAAAACTCGAAAAATTGCCTATCCCTGTTCCAAACATAATCCTCAATGGATTATTGATAAAATATTCAATAATTTGTCGGCAATAATACAACCGTACTCCAAGTCCCATTGCTTCTGAAATATTTGGGGGTATATTAAACTGTCTGGGATTAAATATTGTTACATATCTACTTGTTAAACTTTGTGGTAAAACATATATCATAACTACAATTATTGCAATGATAGATATAAGTTGAATAAACTTCATTCCAATCTTTAATCTCGAAAAAAAGATAATGTAAATTAATACTATAAAGAATAATATTATAACTGCTGTGCGTGTGTTCGTAGCAAGCATAGAAAAAATTATAGGTAATAAAGCTAACATTATTCCAATTTTAATGAGCTTTTTATTTGATTCATCCAAAAGAATTAGACCAAATATAATACCTAATCCCATTACTCTGGACAAACCAATAGGATTTTCCCCTGTGATTGTAAATCTCGTTATCAACGATTCAATAAATCTTCCTGAAAAAATGTATTTAAGAATTAAATATGAGTCTGCTATAGAAATTAAAAAAACTACAAAAAGCAAAATGTATGAAAATCGAAAAATATTTCTCGGAATCTGAAAAATAACAATTCCTGAAATAAAAAAAAACCCATTAAAAAAAATAAATTTTAACAGCTTTTCCGATCCATACCAACTGGATTTTGTGTAAAAATAGCTTAATGATAAGGTTAAAGTAAAAAGTAAGAATAAAATCAAATGCTTTTTCTCTATCAAACATTTTTTCTTAATGAATATTGATTTTACATTCTGTGAATAATGTATGAGAAAAGATACAATGGTAACAAGCATAAATAGCAATGAAAGATCAACTCCAAAAGCACAATTCGCAAATATCTCTAATTTCTTAATTAGAGGTATAATTACAATTAGTGCCAGACCAATTTCAGAATACTTAAGTATTGCAATAATTAAAATAAATATGATAATGTTTATTAACATAGTGTTCAAAATCTAAGATTGAAACATGTCGATTTTAAGTATGATATAATTTCTCATATAAAAAATTGCAAATTTGAATAATATTAGTGCAGAATTATTTCTTTTTAGATTAGTTCACAGAATGAAAGAAACTAATAAAAATTTAAATCTTTACAAGAATGTATGGTTATTGTGTCAACTTTTTTGGTTTTTTGTCTTATAGATTATAATGAAGAAAATTTGTTAAATTTACTTAACTTTATGAAATTTTGATCGCCTCCCCGATATACTCGGGGATAATTGAGGATTCGCAAAGATAAAATACAAAGAGGAGTGTGAAATTATAAGAGCACCGTTAGAATTGTAATAATATAGATAATAGAAATTATCAGAAATTAATAAAAGAGTGGTGATTTAAAATGAAAGAAAGAGAATTAACTACTTTATTAGAGGCAATTTTAAGTGATTCAAAAAAAGTAATAAAGGAATTTGAGATTTTAAAGGAAAATGATGAGGAATATTTTGAAAATATAAGAAAAATAACACAATTTGAAGATTTATCTACTATGTTTAAAAGATGGCAAGAACTAATTAATTACAAATTAGGAGGTAAAAAATGATTAAATCACAATTTATTTTAATCTGTTTATTTTTGTTGATTAATTTTACATTATTAGCACATGATTATACTTTTCCAATTACAATTGAAGTAATTCCAGAAAATCCTACTGCAAATGATAATATAACAATTATTGTAAGTGGGTTGACTACCTCCAATCTTATATCTGTTAATTCTAATTATACAATCGAAGGAAACACTATTTTCATCCAGGTTGATGTATATCAAGGAGGGTATACTGTGATAGATTTTTTTATTACAGAAAATGATATAGGAAACCTTCCAATAGGAAATTATTATGTTATTGTTAATGTAAATTATTATTTGAATGATGGGTTGGGAAATTGGATTCTAATTGGTGATCAAACAGGAAGTTTTAATTTTAATGTAGTTATTTTTGGATTTGAAGATGAAAATAATTCTCCAATTACAACAGGATTATTCCAGAACTATCCAAATCCATTTAGCAAAAAAACATCAATCAGATATGCATTGCCAAAACCAGACTTTGTAAAGATACAAGTTTTCAATATTAGAGGACAATTAATTGAGGCAATCGTTGATAAATTTATGCAATCGGGTTCTCATTCAGTTGAATGGAACACAGAAGATATGAATTCAGGAATCTATTTCTATAAGTTTGAAGCTAATGATAAAGTATTTATCAAAAAGATGATCATTTTGAGATGATGATATCTTTGTGAAAATTACAAACCTTTCGCAAAGTTAAATAATTTGACAAAGAAAAAATAATTTGTCTCTTTTGGTTTAAACTGTTTTAATTTAATGTAAATTTTAGCTTTTCGTAAATTATTTGTAATTTAGGCAATGATATATATAACATTAAAAGAGAATATTATTTTATTAATTCTCATAGTATATTTATGAACATAAAAGGAAACATTATGACTTAGCTAACATAAAAAATAAAATTTTCGCAGAATTTTTATTTGTTCTGACTTGAAAATTCCCAATTTTTTAACGCAGTAGATCAAGTGAAACTGATGCGTCCGTTTGGACGCACTTTCTTCGCTTTGCTGCGTGGGTATGGGAATACCTCAAGTCAGGGCGTAATGAAGGTTGCGTCCTTTTTTTGTTTTTTTGAATATGATACTACAAAAATAAAAGTAAAATTAAAATAAATAAATTGTGTAGTTTTAGATGATGGTTTCTAAGATAGGCAAACTGCATTCTCAAGCAGTATTAATATTAATATCATTAATAGGCAAACCTCTCAAATATTAGAGGAATAGAACTAAAACATATGCATAAAAGTAATAGTTATGTAAAATAATGAAAGTTTAGTATTTCTGTAAAAATTTGTTGACTATCAATTATGCAGAACGAATTTAATTAAAAAATAAAGTTAGGAGTCAAGATGAAAAAAATATTTATAATAGTTATTATAACTATTTGTATATCTTTATCTCTACATGCTAATGAAAATGTTGATATTAACCAAGAATTCTTAAATATACCCGATGAACAACTTTCAAGATCATCCGATATAACATTATCACTTCCTTCAGATGCAAGAGGAGCACCAGGTTTATCTGTCTCAATACCTTTAACATTAGATAATCCAATTGATATAGGTATTGAAGGTATAGATGTTACTATATCTTTTGATGAGAATATTTTAGATGCTACAGGTGCAACTTTAACTGGTGGAGTATTAGAGAATGAGGATTATGGAATTCAAGTAAATACAACTTCAGATAGTTTAATAGACATCTGGATTTATGCAAATAGTGATTTATATACTGGCAGTGGTAATGTTGCATTTATTGAATTTGATGTAAACTATAACGCAAGTGTAGGTGATACAACAAGTTTAGTATTCATCTTTGCTGAAGTCAATGAAACACCCGTTATCACTAGTAATGGTTTATTTACTGTCTCTGTGAATATGGTTCTTATGTTACCGTTTGATGCATCAGCATCAAATGGGGACTCAGTATCTATACCATTAACACTTAATAATATAGATGATATTGGTGTTGAAGGAGTTGCAGTAACAATAGGGTTTAATGAAAATATTTTAGATGCTACAGGAGCAACTCTGTCTGGAACAGTCTTAGAAAATCAGAATTACGGATTGCAAGTGAATACAAGCACTGATGATATTATTGAAATATGGATTTATGCAATTGGAGATCTTTATTCAGGTAGTGGTATTATTGCATTTTTGGAGTTTTTTGTTAACCCAAATGCTGTCAATGGTGAGACTACTGAATTAGAATTTCTTGACGCAGAAATTAATGAATGGCCTATTTATACAGTTAACGGATTATTTACTGTTATTGGCATATATGATATTTCAGGTATAACAAACTATTTCAGTAACAACGATCCTGTTCCTAATACAAGGATTAATCTAACCGGAGATAATTTATTTACTGCATATACTGATTCAAATGGATATTTTTTATTCTCAGACATCCCTTATGGAAATTATATATCCGCAGCATCCAAAGAAGATGATCTTGGTGGATTAAGCAGTATGGATGCTTCAAGGATAGCTAGGTATGGCGTTGGTTTATATGATTTCAATTGTTATGAAATAATAACAGCAGATGTAACTTTAAATGGTTATGTTTCACCTATGGATGCTTCGCGTGTTGCAAGATATGGTGTAGGTTTAATAGATAGTCTAAATGATGATGGTTTGGACTGGGTTTTCGTTGCGGATTCAATCGAGTCTTGTGCTAATTGGCCACCAATAGTTTATGAATCAACAAAAGAATATACACCATTAAACTCAGACTTATTTGATGAAGACTTTATCGGAATAAGATTAGGTGATGTAACAGGAAATTGGAGTCCTTCATATTTACTTCGTTTAGAGCTAACCTCAAAAACAATATCAGCCTTCCTTCCAGATACTACTGTAAATCAAAGTGTTTTCTTATCTATTCCTTTGACTGTCATTGATTTAATTGAGTTAGAAGGAATGGATATAATCATAACATTTAATGAGGATGTTATAGATGCTACTGGAGCAAGTTTATCAGGAGGAATATTGGAAGATCAAAACTTTGGATATCAGATAAATACCACAGTTGATGATGAAATTACTCTTTGGATTTATGCAATGGAAAATCCATTTACTGGTAACGGAGTTGTATGCTATCTTGAATTTGATGTTGTTGGTAATGTTAATGATTCTACATCACTAATATTTACACAGTTTAATGTAAACGAAGTAAGTTATTTAGACAATACAACTAATGGTATGGTTACTATATCTGACCAAAGCATAGATTATCAAGATTTTATTCCTGATTACATTTTCCTTGAGCAAAATTATCCTAATCCATTTAATGAGACAGTTACTATTAATTATGGATTGCCAAAACCAATTAAGGTTAAAATTGAGATTTACAATATAAAGGGACAATTGGTTGAGACTTTAATTAATGAAAATAAACCTGCTGGTTATCATACTGTTGAATGGAATGCAAAGGATATGAGTTCAGGATTATATTTCTATAAATTATCTAATGAAGATAAAATAATCATCAGAAAAATGGTATTGATGAGATAATTTATTCTGAAAATATTATTCAAGCCTGTTTGTCCGCCGTCTGGTGGACAGACAGGCTTTTTTATTTGTAATAATATTTATATTGAAATAAATTATATAGATATAATTCTATTCAATATTAATAATATTAATTTGATTATTAACAATATTAATAAATTACTTGACATAATTAATTATATGCGTAAATTTTGTTGTATATTCTGGAGGTAACATGAATAGAAGATTAAAAAAGTGTCCTGTGTGTAATTCCACATTAGAGATTATTGAATATCATTGCCCGAATTGCAATACAACAATTCGAGGAAAATTTGA
>JAGMCF010000159.1 GCA_023129415.1 Candidatus Cloacimonadota bacterium | reverse complement strand
GATTAAATGGATTAGGGGTATTTTGGTTTAGATTAAAAGTTAGAATGTGACTCTGCCCATCCACAGATATGGGTGATGTTAACATAAAAGGTTCATTTGGATTACCAATTGTTGTACCATCTTCAAAAATGATTGTTTCTTCGCAATCATAAATTACATCAGTTGAACTTTCATATATTTTAAAACTTATCTCTTCTCCATTCTCATTACTTGCAATATCAAAATACCAGAAATTACCACTATCTTCCCAGGTTGCTATTCCTCTGCAATCTGACTCTCCCTCAGGACCAAATGCCCCTGCCATATTATTGCTAATACCTTCAAATAATTGCCCATTAAATATAATCCGTGCTATAAGGACCATTGAATATAAAGGATTCTGTAAGGGTTGCCAATTTGGGGGGTCTGCTTTTACAATAGATGAAAATAATATAAAGAAAAGAATAAGTGAGATTATTTTTTTGTGCATTATTATCATACTATACCCCATTTCGGGGGATTTTATTATTTTTTACTTATGGCAAATTGTTGTAGTATTTTATTAAAAAAATTGAAGGAAAGGCAACTGTTTTTAGCTACCTTTCCCATTATTTTAATAGATTATAATTCTATTTCAATCTAATTAATTTTTTTATTTTGCTATATTTATCTGTAGTAATTTTGTAGAAGTAAATTCCACTTGGAAGTAAGTTATTATTTTCATCCTCTCCATTCCAAATTTCAGAATGATTGCCAGCATCTTTGTTGCTATTGACTAATGTTTTAACCCTTTGACCAAGAATATTATAGATAGCTATTTCTACAAAGGTTTCTTCTGGAACCTGATAACTAATTATTGTAGTCTGTTTGAATGGATTTGGATGAGAATTGTATAGATTATATTCGTTGGGGATATCGTTGTTTGAACCATTAAAAGTGATAATGATTAATTTTTCAGGAGAGCCAATAACGGAATCATTTTGGAAGGTGATTTTCTCATTGCTTTCAAATATCTCTTCAGCGAGTGAATTGTATACTTTAAAGTATAATTCTGTCCCTTCTACATTTCCAACAATAGTGAAATACCAGAAATCATTTACTTTTTTTCCAACAGAGTGGCAATTACCTTCTTTATCAAAAACACCTACAATATAGTTATCAGAATTATTGATGGTTTTATTATTGATTGTAATATCAGCCATCACGATCATGTTGTATTGAGTGCCTGGGATTACTTTCCAACAAGCAGGATTATAATCATTACCATTTTTAAACTGAGGTGTATACTTAGTACTTTCAATTAGAGGATATATTAATTGGTCAACATCAGCCACATATATTTTATAAGCTATGCCAGGTTCCATTTGAGTTAAATCACCAATCCAACTACCACCATAATAAACTGCAGATTTGTCTTGTGTTTTCACAATGAGGGCATCTATTGATTCTAATGCTTCTGACAATGTTAGATGAACATAAGGAAAATATCCAACCCAATTCCAACCTGTTAGTAAATTAATTGGATTTATTATGGGGTTTGTTGCTGTTCCGCTTAATTGAAAAGTATCAATAGGATTATATAAGTAATATTGTTCAAATATATCAAGTAAAATTCCAATCCCATCCCAAGTATTTGTAAATGAACCTACCCACTTCCATTCATTAATAACATACATATAAGTAGCAGATGTTACTATACCGAAATTATCAAGTGTTTTTACTTGAATTTGGTTAGCAGAGTAGTTATTCCATATAGGATCCACAATAGAATTAAATACTGTATCAATTAATGTTATGTATGGATGGAGATTGAACGATATCCAGTTCCAATATTGATTGAGACTAAATCCCTGTTCTCTTGGAGGAGATTGTGATTGCAAAACATTAAGATCAATTGCACCAACATCGCAAGTATCAGGGTCATCGTAAAAGATAATCGACTCAGCACAGTTATAAATACTGTCAGTTTGAGTTTCATATAAGTTGAATGTTATTTCCTCACCTGAAGCATTATCATTACTTACTATAGTAAGATACCAATAGCCATCCAAATCCCAATAATTACTCCATAATGGATGGTTACCTTCTTGCCATGTAGCTATTCCTCTACAGTCTGATTCTCCTCCTGGACCAAATGCACCTAATTGATTACTTTCAGTTTGACTAACAAATTTACCATCATATGTTACTGTTGCATATTCTATCATAACAAATTGGGTTCCATCTATAACATCCCAGTTTAAGAGGGTCATATCAATTCCTATAGTTGTTTGATCAGGTAGAACAATTACATCTGGAATGGTTACTTGAGTATATCCTTCTAAGAAAGCAGTAACATCATAAGTTCCATTTACTACTGTTAATGTATAGACACCATTTGCATCGGGACGAACCGGGTCAAAACCAGGAACACTAACTTCTACATCTTCCACATTGCTAGGACCATTCTTAAGAGTAACAGTTCCTGATATATAACCTTCATATGTGACCGGTTGTAAATCGAAATCATAGCCAGATATAGTTTGCATAGGTTGAACAACTACACCCACATGAGTTGAATCATGATAACCAGCAAGATGAGCTGTTATATCATATATTCCTGGAGCTAATTCGTAATCGTATTCATAATATATAATAATTGTTTGAAGGTAAACGGGATATGGGTAAACAGGTGCTATACCATCAGTAGAGATTTCCACATTTACTATGTTAGGGTTTAAACCATTGCCGTTAAGGCTTACTATTCCCTTAACATTCCCTGGATGAATTTCATCCATTTCAAAATCAAGTCCTGATATCAATTCTCCAGGATTTACAACAACATCATCATACTGTATTGGATTAGCATAATAGCCTTCTAAGATTGCTTTTACAGTATATATACCAGCTTGTACACTGGCATAATAAATTCCATTCATATTTGGATATACAGATAATGTTGTATCTCCAGTAATTGATATTTCAACTTCTTCAACATTGCCAATTACTCCGGGTGCAAATGTAACTGTTCCTAAAAGACCTGCTTGTTGATAGTAATATGCACCCATATCATTTCTAGTCCCATCTGGGTCATTATAAATAGGATCTGGGTCACCAGCATCAATACAAGGAGAATATGCGGTTAGATGAAAATCACCAATTACTGGATTTTCAAAAAGAGGATCAGCATCTATACAACCTTCGCCAAAGTAGCTTTGTCCTGTTCCATCCTTAATATCGGAATATGTAGCACTTATTGAACCATTATCTACAGTACAAATTTCATTAATACCATTATCCCAGATAATACTATTCAATAAAGTTACATCTGAATTATACAAGCACGCAATAGCACATCCACCGTAACTTGAGATATTTTTTGAAATTGTAACATTTACAAGATTAAGATCGGAATTATCAAAACAGGCGATACCACCTCCATGCCATTCGGTTGAATTATGGTTAAGTGTAATTCTGATTAAAGAAGGAATAGATGAATAACAGAAAATACCACCACCATCATAAGTAGCAGTATTATTATAAATACTAACACCAGTTAGATTTGGATTGGAATTTATCATATAAATCCCACCACCATAACCCAAAGCTTCATTTTTACAAATAGTAACATCTTCAAAGTTTTCATCAGAATTTTCAAGGTATATGGCACCACCAGAGCTTGCAGTTCCAGTAGCTTTACTGTATTCAAAAATACAATATGATAATTGTGACGAATCTTGTCCATTTGCATTAGTATTAAAAAATCTGAGTCCATGCCAGCCAGTTAAGGTGTCTTGTGCTGTAAAGGTAATAATACTGTCTGCATTACCTTCAGCTAATAGTCTGCCATACACATTAAACTTAAAATGACCAGAAAATAGAACTTCTACTCCTAGTTCAATTATCAATGTGTCGCCTATTTGAATTTGAATTTCACCATCAATAATATACGGACTACCTGCAAAGTTCCAAGTTCCGCTGACATTACCAGCCGGAATATGTGTCTGAGCAAATGAGAGCGAAGTACTTAGTAATATAACGAATAAGATAGTAATTATTCTTTTCATGTTTCCTCCGAACTTAATTATTTTTCATTTTAATATATTTGATATATTTCATTATGGTGAGACTTGAATAATTTTTAATCCTTCATTATCTGCAAGAAATGCATAGCTGCCTGAAATGTAAATGGAAACTGGTTCTGTAGACATTTCAAAAGTTCCCAAAATATAAGGACTAAAAGGGTCTTCAACATCTATTACAACTAACCCCTTATCTTTATCTGCCAGATATACATAATGGTCTTGAGCATAAATACTATATGCAAAACCGTCTGTTGGGCAATTGGAAACAGGGAATGGATTGTTTATATCAGAAATATCAATAATTTCTAATCCATTCTCACCATTTGCTAAATAAGCATAATTTCCAAGTACATAAACATCCTGTGACAAGCCATTAATTGGTAAGTTAGATGCAGTTATGGGGTTTGTGGGATCAGAGATATCAATAATAGCAATACCACTGTTCAGACCATTTGCTATAAATGCATAATCATAATCTTCTTTTAAAAAAACTTTTCTTGCATCCCCATTTGTTGAGATATTTGTTATAAAATGAGGAGGTCCAGATGTAATAATTATTGAAAGACCTGCAGCACCATCTGCTACATATGCATAATCTCCGTAAACAAATACATCATTGGGCATACCTGCAGTAACACAACTACCTACTACTTCAGGAGAATTAATAATACTAATATTAACTAAATTAAAACCACCATTATGATTTGTTACATAAGCCAAATCATCTTTAACAAAAACTGAAAGTGTACGATCAGGAAGATTCATTGTGGTAATTTCATTGGGTAAAGTTGGATTTATACAGTCAATAATAACAAGTCCGTTATATCCATCAGCTATAAAGGCATACCAGCCTGAGTTTGATACAAATACTTCATTAGCATCACCCAAGGTATTTAATGAATCGACTTGCTCTAATCTAATATTTGTATGTTCTTCATTACTATAGTCAGAATAGAATCCATTATAAAAGGCTCTAACCCGATAGTAAAAAGTACCACAGGGTTGTGGAATATCATCAATCCAATTTGTTATATTACTATCAATAGTTGCATATTCTGTTACCCAATCCAATTCTCCAATTTTTTTATCAATATAGAAACCCTGTTCACCAATAGAATTATCATTCCAAGTGAGTTTAATTTTACTATTATCAGGTTTGGTTAAAGAAAGATTTGAAGGAGCTGGGAAAGTATTGTTTATCATTGCGGTTTCAATATATCCGGAATAGTGGTTCTGTCCATAAGCATAGACTCTATATTTTATATTTTGATTAATATTAGCATTATCATCTATCCATTGTGTTATATCTTCTTCAGTAGTTCCATAAGCTAATTGCCAATCTTCATTCCCAACTTTTTTGTCTATTTTAAAGCCTTCTTCTCCATTTGAATTATCGGTCCAGTTAAGTTGGATTTTATTTATCGCAAGTATGGAATAAGTTAAATTTGATGGGGTAAGAAAAGTAGGAATGATTGAGTTTTCAACTGCACCGGATTTTGATTCTCCAACAAAAGCTGAAACTCTATAACATATTGTATCAAAAAGAGTAGCAGTATCAAAAAAGTAGACTACATTTGCTGAAAGTATTTGGTAATCATTATTCCATGAGCCATTACCAACTTTTCTATCAATGACATAGCCATCTTCTCCAATACAGCGATCATTCCAATAGATTTTAATTGTATCCTGAGAGATTTGCTCTATTATAAGATTAGTTGGTATAGTTTTAGCAGAAAGATAAGCAACAACTTCA
>JAGMCF010000158.1 GCA_023129415.1 Candidatus Cloacimonadota bacterium | reverse complement strand
CCAATTGGAAAAATTGAACAAACGATTTTGCAATTTTTATCAAGGAAGATAGAATTGATATTTAATTGTAACTCTACAATTTTAGAAAGTATAGGTAAGCCATCTTATGCTTTTGACATGAATAGAAATCAGTATTCTGCTAATATAATCTTGAAAGAGATTATAAATCTCACGCCAGATGATGCACTAAAATTAATAGGGGTGTCAAATATTGATTTGCATATTCCAATTCTAACATTTGTATTTGGGTTGGCACAACTTGATGGGAATGCTGCTATTATGTCACTTTATAGACTAAGGCAGGAATATTATGGATTACCACCTAATAGGGCATTATTATTAGAAAGAGCAACAAAAGAAGCAGTTCATGAAATTGGTCATACATTTGGATTAACACATTGTTTAAATGATAGATGTGTTATGCATACTTCTAATTCTGTGCGGAAAGTGGATAATAAAAATAGCAATTTTTGTGATAGCTGCTCGACTATATTAGGTTTGAAAAGCAAACAAAAAGAGAGCGAGGATTGATGATGAAAGAAATTATACGCATTTTAGTAGTTGATGATGAGCAAATTATGAGAGATTCACTCTCGGATTGGTTAAGATTGGATGGTTACGAAGTAGAAGCAGTAGAAGATGGTTATAAGGCTTTGGAAAAAGTCAAAAAAGAATCATGGGATGTATTATTTGTAGATCTAAAGATGCCCAGGATGGATGGCATTGAAGTTATGCAAAAGGTGAAGGAAATAAATAAGGATATACCTGTAATTATTATTACTGCCTATGCAACTGTAGATACTGCTGTTAAAGCGATGAAAGAGGGAGCATACGAGTATATTGTAAAACCCTTTAATCCAGAAGAGATAAGTATTATTATAAGGAATATAGTTGTTCATCAAAGCTTAGTTAAAGAAAATATTTTTCTTCGGCAAGAGTTGAAGAAAAGATATCAGCTTAATGACATTATTGGTAAAGGACCCCGGATGCAGGATCTTTTTGCTTTGATACGGAAAGTAGCTAAAAGCAACACTACGGTTCTGATTGAAGGAGAGAGTGGAACCGGAAAGGAGCTTATTGCTCGTGCTATACATACAAATAGTCAGAGAAGCAAAGGTCCATTTGTTGCTGTTCCATGTGCTGCTTTACCTGAGTCTCTGCTTGAGAGTGAGCTTTTTGGTCACGAAAAAGGGGCTTTTACAGGTGCGATAGCAACAAGAAAAGGTAGCTTTGAGCTCGCTGATAAAGGAACATTATTTTTAGATGAAGTTGGCGATATGAGTTTAAAGATACAAGCAAATTTTCTAAGAGTATTAGAACAGAGGGAATTCAGAAGGGTAGGTGGAACAAATTTGATTAAGGTGGATGTAAGAGTAATTTCAGCTACTAATCAAGATTTGAATAAATTGATAAAAAATGGTAAATTCAGAGAAGATCTATATTATAGATTAAATGTAGTTTCCGTTAACCCGCCACCATTAAGGAAGAGAAAAGAAGACATACCTTTACTCGTGGAACATTTTTTAAAAAAGTATTCAATTGAGAATAAGAAGGATGTGAAATGGATTCATGAAGATGCCTTAAAGTTATTGATACAATACGATTGGCCTGGTAATGTGAGAGAACTTGAAAATGTGATTGAGAGAGCTGTTGTTTTAACAAAGGAAGACTTTATAAGCTCCGATGAATTACCACCATTTGTAAGAACAGCAGAAAAAGAGGAATTCAAAATGGCTGCAGATAGTCAATTGCATGAAGTCGAGAAAGAGCATATACTCCGTGTTCTAAAAGCTAATGATGGGAATATCAAGAAAAGTGCTAATATTTTGGGAATAGATAGGACCACTCTTTATAATAAAATAAAGAAGTATAAAATTAAGTTCTAATCTTTATTGTAAATATCAACCCACGAGGTCATAAAATCATAAAGAAGTAACCTAAACCATATAAATGGGAAATAACAAATTTCAAATTACAAATATCAAATAAATTCTAAATTACAAATTTATAAATTCCATCCCGACTTGTCGGGATTGGTCATTGGATATTGATTTATTTGTATTTATTTGTATTTTGTCCCGATTGAATCGGGATGGAATTTTTTACCAAAAATTACATAAATATTGTTGATAAGATAGCTAATTTTTTTCTATGACAGCATAGAAAAAAGACCACTCTTCGAGCGGGATGAATTTCTAAATCCAAATTCATAATGTCAAATAAAATGAAAAAGCCCAAATGTCAAATCATGCCAAAACAAAATCACCGAAGAATAATCCTTTTATATTTGGTATTTGATATTTGAAATTTTATTAGAAATTAGAAATTTGATATTTGTCATTTAATTGAAAAATTTCACGACAACTTGTTGGTAAGTTTCATTTTTTAAGTGCCTAGGAAACGCTAACCGACTTGTTTCTAACGGTCAGTTTTTTTCTTTACTAAACAATCTTTTATTTACTAAAAAACGAACATTGACATAAAAGTGTTGGATATATCAACATAAGTTGTAAATTACTACTTACTTATTATCCCCTTTAACTACAACAGGTTAGAACATTTGTATATTTTTTATGTTGAAATATACAACAAAAACAATTAAATATATAAATTTACGATTTTATATCTAATTCATTGTAACTCAATAGGTTAGAAACATTTTAACTTATCTGGCACAGAAATTGCCTTATAATATTGTATATTAAATTGGGAGGTGGTGAAAATGAAATGTCCATTTTTAGAGGAAGAAATTGTAAGGAGTTGCAAGGCATTTCCAATAAAGAAGTTAATTCCTTCAAGTAATTCAGATAAGATTAGCTTATGTTTAAGTGAAGATTATGTCAATTGTTCTGAATATTGTGAGTTTGCTCAAATAAAAGTTGATGTTCGAAATATGAAAATGAAATGCCCTTTGTTAGAGCAAGAGACTGTAAGGTATTGCAAGGCATTTCCTATAAAGAAGTCAATACCTTCAAGTATTTCAGATGAGCTAAGTTTATGCTTAGGTGAAGATTATGTGCTGTGTTCTGTATATAAAAAGTTTTCAAAAATAAAGGAGGATATAATGAAAACAGAAACACAAAAGGTTAGAGGGAATGTAAAATTCTTCCCTCCTGGTTATTGGCATATTTGTAAGGTTCTTAGCTGTAGTGCATGTCCTTATGAATCGGTCTGTGTTGCAGCTTCAAATACTGAAAGGAAGGTAAGTTTTATAGATGGATTTGCATTAGTTGATGATTTATATTATCATCCCAAGCACATTTGGGTTATGCCAAGAAAGGATGGAACTATTAGAATCGGACTGGATGATTTTGCTAAAAAACTACTTGGAAATGTTACTGGATTAAATTTTCCTGATAATGAAAAAAAGATTAAAGAGAGTGAATATGTTTGGGATGTAAAATGTGGCGAAAGAAATGCAAAGTTATGCTCTCCTATTGCCGGAATGATTAAACGTTCAAATAAAAAATTGATTGAGAAGGCGTCCATTCTAAATGAGGATCCTTATGATAACTGGTTATGTGTATTAGATCCTTCAGATTTAGAGAATAGTCTAAAAGGTTTTTTAATTGGAGATGAAGCAAAGTCCTGGCTTGAAATGGAAGCAGATAGATTACACTATAGAGTTGAGAGCGATATCGGGGTTACAGTAGCTGATGGTGGTGCTCTGATTCATACAGTTGAGAAAGTTGAAACAAGTGAGTGGGAGAGATTGGTAAAGGATTTTCTCTTAACTACAGATTAAGAGCTATCAAAAAATCCCAAGGGTATATCACTGAATATTGTTTATAATTAAGCTTAAAACCTTTAGTAAGTTATAGCACATCCGTCAATTGATAGAAAAAACGGGGGAAACCCCGTTTTTCTATTTCTATAAACAGACCTTTAATTCCATTCCTAAAGAGAATAATAAATTTTTGGAAATAAATGTTCATACAGAATTTCAAATCCTGAATGAACAGATATATTTAGTCATATTTACATATTCCCAATTATCTTCTCCCCAAATTCAGATGTTCTCAATTTAACAGCACCTGTCATCTGACGCTCAAGGTCGTAAGTAACTGTCTTCTGAGAAATAGTCTTTTCCAAAGCATTTTCAATCATATCACCTGCTTCATTCCAGCCTAAATATCTTAACATCATCACACCAGATAGGATCAATGAACTGGGATTGACTTTGTTCATTCCTGTATATTTAGGTGCAGTTCCGTGAGTAGCTTCAAACAGAGCCATTTCATCACCAATATTTGCACCCGGTGCAAGTCCGAGCCCTCCTACCTGTGCTGCACAAGCATCGGAAAGATAGTCTCCGTTGAGATTTGGAGTTGCAAGCACGCTGTATTCATCGGGACGGAGAAGCACTTGCTGGAACATCTGGTCTGCTATACGGTCTTTTACCAAGATTTTTCCTTCAGGCATTTTTCCATCAAATTCATCCCACAATTCTTGCTCTGTAACTATTTTATCTTTGAATTCTTCTTTTGCAAGTTCATATCCCCAATCCCGAAATGCTCCTTCAGTAAATTTCATAATATTACCTTTATGCACCAGTGTAACATTGGGTTTATTATGCTGGACTGCATAGTTAAGTGCTTTTCGTACCAATCTTTTTGTGCCAGTTACAGAAATAGGTTTAATGCCAACTCCACTATCTGGACGGACAGTTTTATTCAACTCCTCCTGCAAAAATCTGATTAATTTTTTTGCATCCTCAGAACCCTCTTGAAATTCAATTCCAGCATAAACATCTTCTGTATTTTCTCTAAAAACAATGACATTTAATTTTTCAGGATGTTTTACAGGACAGGGAACACCTTTATACCATCTTACAGGGCGAACACAAGCATATAGATCTAATATCTGTCGCAAACCAACATTTAAAGAGCGAAATCTAGGTGTGACATATTCCGAACCGCATTTAATACATTTTTCCGGTCGTTTCCCGTCAATTCCATCCTGCTCTTTTGCACAAACCAAACATACATAATCAAATCCACCAACAGGGGTTGTAAGGGGACCTTTTATCGCAACTTTATACTCTTTGATTGCATTCACAGTATCGTCTGGCAGAATGTCATCATCGCCATATTTTTTCAATGCCGACAGTCCAGCGTGGATTTCCAACCACTCAATTTTTTTCTTTCCTTTATAATTTTTTTCTACTGCTGCATCAATTACCTTTTTTGTCACTCTCCAAATATCTGGACCAATTCCGTCACCTTCAATGAAAGGGATTATGGGATTGTCCGGGACATCTAGCTTCCCTTCTCTCGTTTCAATTTTTTCGCCTAACTTTGGCATTTCTAATTTTTGATATTTCAATTTCTCCTCCTAATGTGAAATATTTGCCACGAACAAACACGAACTAATCGGTCTCGGCCAGTCTTGGCTGGGCCAAGCCCAGACAGGCGCCCAGACGGACACGAAGAAAAACAAACTTTCTTATTATTTATACATCATAATTTATTGAGAAGTTTGTAATAATTAGTATATATTCGTGACCTTTTCATTTTATTATTTATTTTTGTATTTAATAAATTCATAATTCACAGTTTAATAATATAATAGAAACTTGTCAAAATTATTATTATTTAATGAATTGATTTATATCTTCGATTTAGTACTATTTTTCTTAATACATCAACTCAATGAGTAATTTCATATAACGATTCTGTGTGCCACGAACTGAGATTGCGAAGTTTGTGGAGCTGCTTGTTAATTGTTTTTTAGCCTTATATCATCAATTGTTCATATCACTCTGTGATATAAGCCAAAGACTTGCTTCACATTTCACAGGGAAATAGTCAAATAGTCTAATCCTTAACACAGCGAAACGAAAAACCTTCGTACTTAGACTGGGAGTTACGGCTGACAAATGAATAATGGTAACTCAAAAACCTGCACCATGCGTAGCTACCGTAGTACTCACTAGAAGACCAAAAGTAAGCGTAAGTATCCATTAAGCAGAAATCACCCAAACAGTAATAGCGGCAACCACCAGGCAACGCTGTGAAACCACTTTCATTGGTTGCCACTGTGTTCGGACTATTCCAATGTTCATATCCAGTTTCTTTTAATTTACCTCCTTCATCAGTTCCTCGCCATCCTATATCATCAGCTTGTGCCTGTGTCATACCAAGGTACATTTCCAGTTCTTTCCATTCGTCATCAGTGGGTACATGCCATCCGTCAGGAGCAATTCCACGGCTATCATCCACTGCATACCAGTTATACAGATGACCATAAGTAGATACATATCCATCATCGTTGTCATAATTACAGTATGCACCAGTCGTTAATCCAACCCAGGCGCTATTATCAGTCACTTCAGGAATGGGATCTCCATTGCGGTAATGGGTCACTCTTAGATTTTCTGCCAACCACCATTGGTCACCAATCTTTATTATTTGATATATATTGCCGTCTATGTCTGTTACAGTGCTTGTTCCCCCACTTGTGGTTGTAAATTCCCAAATATCGCCTATTGTAGAATTGGAGTGGTCATCGTGTGCTACTATCTTCCAGAAATAAGTTGTGGTTTCATTCAAAGTTCCAGGATCATAACTTGTGCTACTTTGACCATCATTAACAATGGGTGGGTCGGTACTTTCTCCAAAATATACATCATAAGTTAATGAATCATCATCTGGGTCTGAGCAACTCCAATTTAAGGTTTGGTTAATAGAAATGTCAATGGAATTATCTGCTGGGGAGGGAGTTGATGGTTCATCTGGCTTATCATTCTTTGGTCCTGTACTATCTTTACTACAAGAGAAGAAGATAAGCGACACCATAATTAACATAATTAATAAGACTTTTGTCTTTTTTATTATGCAACAAACTTACGAAAAAGGATAAGTTTGTTGCATAATGAAAAAGTATAAGAGATTAAAGAATGAAGAGCGAGAGAAAATAAGTCAGTTATTATCACAAGGTAAGACTTATCGGTTGATTAGCAAAGCATTAAACAGGAATGTTAGTACTATAAGCAGAGAGGTGAATAAATACCTAAAGACAGATGTAAAATACAAGGCTTTTAATGCTCAAGAAGATGCAGAATCATTAGCCAAAAGACGAAATTGTAAGAGGAAGATTGACAGGAACGAAGAGTTATGGAATTTTATCAAAGAGAAATTATTGTTAAGGTGGTCTCCAAGGCAAATATCAGCAAAGCTTAAGTTGCAATATCCAGGAGATAAATCAATGCAAATCTCACATGAGAGCATATATACTTATTTGTATATATTACCAAAGGGAGAGTTAAAGAAGGAGCTTATTAGCTATTTACGGCAAAAGAAACGTTTAAGAAAAAACAGGAAAAGAGTTACAAATCAAAGAGGTGTTATACCCAATATGATCAGTATAGAGGAACGGCCGGAAGAAGTATCAGAAAGGATTATTCCTGGTCATTGGGAAGGTGATTTATTGATGGGCAAAGATCATAAAAGCGCATTAGGTTCACTTGTTGAGAGGACAACCAGGACAGTTATTTTAGTTCACTTGAAAGCAAAAGATGCCACAACTGTTAGGAAGAGTTTTGCAAAAGAGATGAAGAATTTACCACAGCAAATGAAATTATCTCTTACTTATGATAGGGGAAAAGAAATGGCCGAACACCAACTTTTTACAAAACAAACTCAAATTATAGTGTATTTCTGTCATCCTAACAGCCCTTGGGAAAGAGGAACCAATGAAAACACTAATATGCTAATTAGAGACTTTTTCCCTACTGGTCTGGGCGCCCGAGCCTGAAAGGAACAGACTTTAGTAAAGTTGGTAAGAAGGAAATTAAGAAGGTTCAAAACATGTTGAATGAAAGACCAAGAAAAACCTTGAATTGGCTAACTCCTAAAGAGGTATTTAATAATTTAATTGTTGCAATAAAAACTTGAACCTAAGCAAGTAAAAAACGAATCTATCATTGTTTTTCGACCTTATTGAACATAATCCTCTACCTATACAGCATTTTGGGGAAGCGATATTTAACGATCCGATAGGTGCTCTTACACTCATTAAAATGTCATCTTTTTTGCTATCTTTATTGGTTTTGAGCAATATTTTTTAATAATAGGATATATTTCTCCAAATTCTGTGCAACCTTGAAAAAAGGGTAAACCAATCCCTTTAATATTGTAATATTTTGATTTAGGTGATTGTCCCATTGATATATCTCCGATTTCATTTAACCTAATTCTTTTCCATCCTTTTCTTTCATTCATAATTTTCTACAAAACTCTTGCAAAATATTATTACATGTTTTCTTCTAAAAATTTACAACCTTTTTCACTAATAACATATTTTTGATTTGTGTTTTTATGGTCTATTCATTTTTATCAATTATTTTCCAATGTCCTGTTTTTCTCTCACCAACAAATACAATAACATTTTGTTTTTTTAACTCACCCAAATCTCTTTCAATTGTTTTTTCGCTTACATTTAATTCTTTTGATAATGAGACAATCGTAAATCTCTGATTTTCTTTGATTTTATTTACAATAATTTTTTGTCTTTCATTTTTACCGACACCTTTACCGACATGTCGGTAAAAAATCACACTAAAACCAGATTTCAATGTTACAAAATCTACTTTTATTTCTTTTTCAACACACTCATCATAGATTCTTTTTAAACCAGAGCCCCATTTTTCAATATCTTTTCTTAAATACAGAACATTTGCTATTAGGGGATTTCTAAGAATAGATTTTTCCTTACCTTTTATAAAATCGTCGGGAGTGTAACCTTCTGGAAATTTTCCGGGGTTATATATTTCAACTCTATCCTTAAAAATTGCTATTTCATTACCTTTGGGATTATTATAATCCCGATGGCAAAGTGAATTAACCAAAGCTTCTCTAATAGCAACAAGAGCTGGTGAAGATTCTTCTCTGGTAATGCCATCCTCTTTAAAGGCAAAAGGAACCGGGACACGAATTCGTAATCTGGGCATAATCATTTGATAGGTCTCAAAGAGATTACTTTCAGAGCGAATTCGGAAATCCCATCTTTTTTCGAATTATTTATTTTTAATAAAAATCAAAATTTATCGACTATAAATTTTAATATTTGATTTTTTGAAATATCTCCTTTAAAGAAAAGAATAATAAAGAGGATGAGAATTAGAAGAAATAAAATAAATTTCCAATGACATTCTAAAAAAAGAAAAATTTTCTTAAATAATCTCCAAAACTTTATAATTTTGGGAGTATATAAATAATCTTCAATCTTTTCTACTCCAGATTCTGTAATTTCAAATGAACCAAATGTAACTTTATGTAGATAATCATTTTTTTCCAATTCACTTACAACACTATCCGTAAGATGATTATTATAATTCACTAATTTACCAATTTTATATGGCTCTGAATCATAACAGTGCTGATTTTTTGTTACATCATAGAATTTAAGAATATATTTTTGTTGTTCAGAAGTTAAATCTTTCATAATTCGCTCTGCTCATTATTTTATCAAATTCTGGGTCAACTATTTTCACCTCATCATAAGTTAGCTCATATAATTTATGAACCATTGGATTGATTTGATTTTCTAAGGTGGTTGTGTCTCTATTTAATTAATTTTACCTTATTTTGTTCTATGATAATTTCAATAATTTCTACATGATTTATTTATTTTATGGGTAGCAATAATATTTAGGATTTATATATTTTTATAAGCTCGTTCATATCTTTCCATTCAATATCTTCAAAGTATTTTTGCTTAAATATTATCTGCTTACTATTAATACACTTTTTCCATTCCCATCCAACAGAAACATTTGCATTACCGATTAAAGAATCTTTATCCTTATGAAAGATAATCAATTTATTGACATCATTTTTTAATAACCATTCAAGAATAGTATAGTTAATCCCTTCATCGCGAAAACCGTATCCACAAACGAAAAGTAAATTCATTTGAGATAATCTGGATTTGAATTCATGAAAAAGATCATAGAAAATTCCATAACTATATAATTTAAACTTATTAAAGGTACCAATTACAATAGTATTAGAAGGATCTAATTGATCATAAATTGGATTAGCTGGATCAATTGTAAAAATGTAATCCTTGCCGTTATAATCCCTTTTACGATTCCAATTTATTGAACCATGGAGTTTTAATATATTAAATCGGTGAGATGGATTTTTAAAATTATCAATTGAGAATATATTATTCTTACCGAATCCGGTATTAGGATCTACATCGTTCTTTTTTTTTAAACTTGTTTCTAAAAGAATATCATGGTTTAATGTAAAAAAATCATAATTAAAATTCTCTTCTTTCAGTAGCATATTTATAAACCTGTTTATATGCTCAAGGTTATCAGCATGTTGCAATTTGTTTGCAACGAAGTTCTCAATATACCAATTTAAATGAATAATGAATTGTTCCAAACAAAAATCTAGATTATTATCGTGTATTTTTAGGGTTTTTTCATCTATTAAGGTTGGGAGATCATACTTGATCTTTTCGCGGAAAAAATTCACAAAGAAATCAGCATATTTTCCCAGAGGTAAAGTATCTTCAATTGATTTTGTTAAATAGTAAAGATCTTCATAAGTGTTATTCAAATTCAATGCAATACAATAATTTGATAACTTTTTTAGAAATTTTCTGTAATATTTAATCTCTTCTTGTGAAGGATCATTGGGGTAATTAAAAATTTCACTATTTGTTAACAAGTCGTTAGTAATACTGCTAACATTGGGCAGATTTGCGCTAAGGGATATTCCAGAACCAAATAAAAAGTTCATTTTTTTCATTTTTTTCTCCATGTCATTGTTTTCATTACTGTTAATTGTCCCATAAAACCAAGTTTAATGCGATTTCTCTTGTAAGCATAGTCAAATAATGAATCTTTTATAAATTTAACAAGTTTCTAAACTGAAATACTTGCGAAATCCTCTTTGCTCAAACCAAAAGAAGCCAGAACATTATCTACTTCAGGATCCACTATCTTCATTTCCTCATAAATTAGCCCGTATAATTTATGAACCATATAATATTTTTTATGTTTTGGACTTCATTTTAATTTGAGGAAATATTATACTATAGGCCTACTTTTTATAAAATTCTGCAATTTTTTTAAAAAGTCTGTTGTAATTTTATCTGCTAATAAGGCTGATGAAAAAATTTGCTTATTAAAATTGGGGCCATACCATATTAATGATTTACAATCAAGAGTATCAAAAGTAAATTTGTAGAGTAAATTAGAAACAGAATTATTGTGTATTTGAAAAATGTAACAATCTAATGATGAATCACGAAGACTATTTGAATAATGTATCTGAGATGATACAGATAGAATGTATGGATGACATTTTATTTCAAAATCTAATTCACCAAGAATTTCAGAAGTAATAGAAATATGTTTATTGTTTTTATTAATAATTTCGAAGATAGACATAATATTTTCAAATAATTCCTTTAACAAATCAACTGCTAAATTAACCGCTTCCTTTGACTCTAAAAAAGCAATTCTCTTTTTTGAAAAAGTAATATCATTATTAATTTTCGCAGCAATATCAATAGCTGATTCTTCAGATTTTACTTTTAAAGAATTATCTAGCTTTGATTTAATGATAGCAGCAGCTCCTTCAATTGAAAAGCGATTATAATCATACCAAATCCTATATTTTGGATACCAATCGGGAATGTTAGGTGGACTATCTAAAAGTATTAATAATGCAAAATCATAATCTTCATTCAATGCCCTATTTCTTATTGCAGTTTCTTCAACGCGTGTCCATGGAGTAGAACCCCATTTTTTCCTATATAATATTACAACAATTTTACTGTCTTTGTTAAAGACTTGATTGAGAGTCTTTTCACCATCTGTACCAACTATTTTTTTCTGATGTTTAGAATATATAAAAGTCTTATATTCCTTTTTTAAAAAATTATCAATGGCCTTGGCTATGAGTTCATCTTCATCAAGAAACGAATATGCAACATCGTATTCAAATTTAAGTTTATTCATATCACCTCTTTCGTATTAAATTTTTAAATAACAAACATAAAACTAACAAATTTACAGAAATCTTTTTAAATTTCAATTTAAATTTTCATTCAATGTAGTCTAAAAAATAATCTTGAACGCTGTAATTTACTCAATCTTGAACTTCTTATAATCTTCAGGTCTTAAAGCGAAACCCGGATCCACTATCTTCACCTCATCATAAGTTAGCTCGTATAATTTATATACCATTACATCTATCTGGTTTTCTAAAAACCGAACCTTGCG
The DNA here is from genome assembly GCA_023129415.1 of Candidatus Cloacimonadota bacterium. Classification (GTDB taxonomy): domain Bacteria; phylum Cloacimonadota; class Cloacimonadia; order JGIOTU-2; family JGIOTU-2; genus JAGMCF01. Next base: position 17,825 of record JAGMCF010000158.1, on the reverse strand, counting down.
AATGTCCGCCAGCTAGCGGATTCACAATGGATTGAATTAATTTAATATCTTTTTCTCAGAATCTTCATAAAATTCGGTTCAATCAATGTAAATAACTCAATTACAGGCTCGGGATTTTTCAAATATTCCTTTTCAAATAAGAATCTATAGAATAATTTCAGAGCAGGAGGCCAATGAACATATTCAAAAGGTTCAACCATAACTTTTCTAAATAAATGGTCTGTAAAAAACTCTTGAAGAAGATACACTGAAATGGATTTTAGAACCGCATATTCGTCATGATGATAAGTATAAATGAAATTTAAAAATATTTCAATACAGTAAGGAAAATCATCTTTGAATTTATCCAAGCCTTTATCAATCAACCATTTTTTATATCTATCATTGCAATTATCAACCATTTTAAAATATCGTCCGGCAATATCTTTATCCTGAAGTTCAATCTGATGAATCAGTTTCTTATCTTCATCATCTGGCGGTATAGTTTCATCAGAAATTTTCACCTCATTATAGTCAAAATCTGTAATCAGGTAATCTGCCTCTTTATGAATATACATTGTCATCGGATGTTCTGGCTGTATCTCTGGTGGAAGCAGATAAATTTTTCTTTCTACCATCATTTCAAAGAATTCTCTTGCTTTATTAATATTCATTTTAAGAGATTTCTTTATCTGAATTATTATTTTTGTCTTTAATAAGTCATCTTCCTCTTCTTTTTCAAGACGAATTGCATAATTCCATAAAGGCATTGCCAGGTCCATAGCAAGTTGAAAAACCTCCATACTCTCTTCTCCCAAACGCTCTCTAATTGGCTTTGCATATTCTATCAATGCCTGTGACATTGAAATAGGACAAAATCCTTCTGGTGCATCCATATCACTGATTGCTGGACGATATATGATTTTTTGTTCTCTGCTTGAGCTTAAATTTTCTCTTCTTTTTCGTCTTTTAATTTTTCTTTCTTTAGATTTCGCTTTTCTTCTGGAAATGTTCTTTGATTTTTTTGTACTCATATAAAACTATTAATATTTTGTCCCTTAACATTGCGAAAGTTTTAAGCTTTCGCAAGGTTGCTTTATAAAGCTGATTACGATATGTTCATATCAACTACTCGCTGGTTATTTGGTCAACAAATTCACTCAACCTTCCTTTCTCATAAACCTTAAACCGAGGAACTTTAGTTGTATCCCTGTGCCATTTCACTAACTTAATTTCATCATCTACTATCTCAATTGTAGTAATCCCATCAGTATAAAGCCCACAGCCTGTATTAAAATAGCAAGGTAATGGTTCATTGATTGGTTCGGCGGGGTCAATATCTCTCCCTTTTGCTTTTTCTTCTTTCAATTTTCTTTTTAATTGTTTTATCTTCTTCTTGTTCTTCTTAACTCTTTTCTTCTCAGATTTATGAGATAAAATATCTGCTTGTAATTCAGCAATTTCATCTTCCAGTCTATCTGCATAGGATTTTGAAGCAAATATTGCACGATGAGAGTGACCACAAATAAGGATCACTTTTTCTTTCTTTGCCCATGAATACATTATTCGTTCATAATCTTTGGTTACCTGAGATTTTGTCGCGGAAGGATGACCATAACATTTTAGAAATTTTGCAATAGGTTCAAAGGGCTTAAATACACCTCTAACAAGAAATCTGCTAATCCAGCTATTTTTGTCAGAATCAATACTTCCTTGATGACCATGAGTTAGTAAAATTCTAATCTCTCCGTTAATATCTTTCATTTTTAACGCTTCTGGTGCTCCTTTATTTTTCTTTGTATTCTTCATAGCAGGATCGTAAGGAGAGCACCATTCATAATCATGATTACCAAAAACACGATATATACGAGCATTTCCAAATTCTCTCATTTTCTTATAAACACTTTTATTATATCTGTTAACAACCTGATTCAAATCAAATTGCCATAATTCTTCAATATCTCCAAGTAATATCAGCCTATAATCCTTTTCATTGTAAAAGGTGAGAGCAGTCTCCATTGTTTCCTCATTGTGATGAAAATCATCTGCATTTCCACCATCTCCTAAGTGTAGGTCACTAAAAATAGCGTATTTTTCATTCTTTGTATCAAGTATTTTTATAACATCACTTAACCATAGTTGTGATAGCCTTTTATTTGTTTGTTCTTTGTCTTGTGCCATGATTATACTCCCTTCCGTCTAGGCGCCTGTCCCCCCGTCCGCGGGGACGAGCTGAGACTGATAATTAATTTTACAAAAATTCAATAATTAAAAATTTCATATACAGGTCAAGAAATATTTCTTTTCAAAATTTGAAATTTATTTGACCAAAAACTCACTAATCTTTGACAAAATATTTTAGTTACCTTTATAAGATGATATGAAATTAGCCACAAAATCACACAAAAGAATATAAAGAAATTTACTTAATATTTTTGTGAATTTTCGTGTTAATTCGTGGCTAAAAAACCATAGGAGCTAAAAATAATAATAAAAGCTAAATATTTAGAAAGGGCAGATTATGGAAAAGATTATTGAAATTTATGAATTTATGGACCCGAGCAGAATTATTGATATCAAATCCAGTACAAAAGATGATGCATTAACAGAACTTGCAGAAGTTATTTGTACGAGTGACAAAATCAAAAATAAAGAATTATTTATAAAAAAAATCTTCGAAAGAGAGAAGCTGATGAGTACGGGTATTGGTTATGGAATTGCAGTTCCTCATATTCGAGACAAATCAGTCGAAGATTTTGTCATTGCTTTTGGAAGAAAAAAATCCGGATTAGATTATGACTCAATTGATAATAAACCTGTAAAACTAGTTTTTATGATTGGTGCTTCTGACAAACAAGATGAAGACTATATACGAGTATTATCAAGATTAGTATTAAGGTTAAAAAGCAAGGAATTTGTAAAACAACTTTTAAATGCAAAAGATTCAAATGAAATTTATGATCTAATAAAAAAACATAACTAATTGGATTTCTATTGGAGGTTTCGTTGAAAATAACAATTGAGAATTTATCAAATGGTGAACTAGAAAGTAAAGGCATTTTTTCCTGGGCAATCTGGGAGAAAGAAATTTCTCGTTTTGATTGGTTTTATGATACTACTGAACAGTGTTATATTTTAGAAGGAAAAGTTGTTATTGAGACAGAAGATGGAGAGAAAGTTGAAATTGGTAAAGGTGACTTTGTTACATTTCCTAAAAGCCTTTCCTGTGTTTGGGACATTAAAGAACCAATAAGAAAGCATTATAACTTCAAATAAGAATTATTGAGAATTTCAAAAAATAATTTTACTAAATGAATATCAAAAATTTATAGAATAATATCCCAAATGGATAATCTATCATTCTTTCTACTTTTTCTTGGTTGTTCAATAATTGCTGCTCTAATTTTTTCTCGTGGTGCCACACTTATCAAATCACCACTGATTGTAGGTTACATTGTTGCTGGTGCGATTCTGGGTCCAAGCATTATTGGATTCATAAGTTTTGATCAAATTAAATCATTAGAAATTGTAAATATTGTCACACTATCTTTAATCGGCTTTGGAATTGGTGGGGAACTTCGCTGGAAAGCAATCAGAAAACTGGGTAAAAGTATAATCTTTATCCTATTTTTCGAGTCTTTTGGTGCATTCCTTCTGGTCGGAATTATTCTTAGTATTCTTTTAAAAAACATACCATTAGGAATTATTTTTGGTGCATTATCAGTTGCCACCGCTCCTGCTGCTACTATAGAGGTTGTAAGGCAATACAAGGCAAAGGGGACACTTACAACAACACTTTATGCTATTGTTGGATTGGACGATATTTTAGCATTGTTGATCTTTGTGCTTGCAATGCCTGTTGCACTTATCTTTTGGGGAAGTTCAAATTCTGGAACAGCTTCCTCAATATTTTATTCATTAGGAAATGCAGGACTAAAAACACTTGTTACCATAGTAATAGGTGGAGGGATCGGTTTTATTCTCATTAAATTCGTAAAGTGGATTCACGACAGGGTGGTTCTCCTGCTTTTTTCTCTTGGCATTATTCTTTTGAATTGTGGAATTGCAGAAACTTTTAAACTCTCTCCAATTTTACTCAATATGGCAATGGGAATAGTTGTGGTTAATTATAGTGCAGTTAATTCTCGGAAAATATTTAGTGCTCTCGGTGATTGGTCTCCTCCAATGTATGTATGGTTCTTTGTGTTAGTAGGAGCTAGATTGGATCTACCATGCTTGGTAAAATTTATAGGTCTTGCTTTAATTTGTATTTTGGCTCGTTCAATTGGCAAATGGTTTGGAAGCTTTGTTGGTGGACAACTTGGTAGAGCAAAAACTACTGTAAAAAAATATTTGGGATTCTGTCTTCTTGACCAGGCAGGTGTAGCAATTGGTCTGGCTTTGGCTGCATCAAAAACGCTTGAAAAAATTGGATTTATTGAATATGGTATACAAATTATGAGCACAATTACTGCAACAACTTTTATTGTTATGCTTATTGGACCAATCTTTCTTAAATATGCACTGTTTAAGTCTGGTGAAGCAAAAGCATAGGAAACCTGCCACAGAGACACCCTACTTCGTCAAGACTACAAAGGGCAGGCAGAGAACACAGAGAAAAAATCATAATTTTTAAAGAATATGATTATGATATAAACTCGTTTTTAAAAAATAATAGTTAATGATTTTTAAGATGCTCTTCTTTTTAAAGCTTTTCTGAAAAATTAATTATAAAATCTTTGTGTCCCCGCGTCCGCGGGGATGGAGTCTTTGTGGCAAAAATCAGGAGATAAATATGTATATGATTTTGCAATTATATAAAGAGAAATTTTTAGACGATATTATGATGGCTTTAGCAGAAGCTGGAGTATCAGATACAATTGTTCTTAGTGGAGAATCTCTAAGCCACAAGATGGCTTTTAGTATGCCATTGTTTGCAGGATTTCGCAAAACAATTGGAGCTGAAAAGGGATATGCAAATATCATACTGGCAATCGTAGATGAGGAACAGATAGATTTTATGTTACAGGAATTAAAGAAGTCTGATGTAAATTTTATAGATGATGAAATAGGTAAGATTGTGCTTCTACCAATTGAGAAGATGATATAATTTAAAAAATTTGTAAAAGAAAAATAATTATATTTTGGATACTTGACAAAAATTTGGATATATATGAATATTACTTTAGATATTTTTTTGATAAAAAAAATTGGAGGTATTATATGAAAAAGATAGGTTTATATTTCCTATTTATACTGCTGATTGTTGTAGTAGGTTGTACTAAAAAATCAGAGCAAGTAGTAGAGTTAAAACTGTACCCACTTAATAATCTTGAAGGTATTATTACACTATCTAATGTTCAGTTTGATAAGGAAATTTCAAGTGACGGCAAAGGTTCTTTGCGAATTACAACAACCGAACCAATAACTATACGATTATTTGAAGTGGGTGATATTGATGTTGAAAACGCAAATCTCACTTATCAAGCAAAAATTCGGACAGAAGATATTGATGGAAAAGTGTATCTTGAAATGTATTGCTGTTTTACTAGCAAAGGAGAGTTTTTCTCACGAGATATTCAAACACCTATAACAGGAACAACAAATTGGGTTACAGAAGAAACTCCTTTTTTCTTACAAAAGGGTGAAAATCCTGATAATGTCAAACTTAATCTTGTTATTGATGGTAAAGGAACCGTATGGATAGATGATATCAAACTATTAAAAGGACCGCTTAGATAAAAAAAGTAAAAAAATTAACAGGTTAAGTTATGAAAGAATTTCTGCTTAATTTGATTGCTATTTCGGTAGTTCTTTTTATATCAAATTGTTCAAAATTACCTAAACAACCTGTCAAAGAAATCCAATCAGTAGATGGCGAGAAACTTGTTCGTCAATTATGGTCTGATTTCAAAAGGAATAATAGGGAAGTTTTTGAAAACTGGATTGCTGATGGCTTTCAATCTATTCATGAAGATGGAGCAAGAGGTGGAGAGGAAGAGATCAAACTTCTTATGAATCTCAATCTTGGTGAATATACGCTTGACAATTTCAAAACAACTCAAAACAGGAATGTAGTAATTGTTACTTATACTGTATCCGCACTTGAAACGATAGAAGGAAAAGTTTTGCCAACTGCACCTGCAGAGAGACTTTCTGTATTTAAAAAAATCGATAATGATTGGAAATGGATTGCTCATGCAAACTTAAATCCGATGAATAAGTAGATTGTGGTATAAACCCGAGTCGGGCTTGTGAATATTTTCTTGACAAGTTTAAACCAATTAAAAACATTAATAAAAAAATAGAGTGAATTTATAAGGTGCTTTTTAAGTGAATCCCGCTGTAGCGGGATAAAAAAGGGAATCCAGTGAGAATCTGGAGCGGTCCCCGCCACTGTAAACAGCAAATTCTTGGGGAAAGTCACTGAGCCTAATTTATCAGGAATGGGAAGGCTTTTCTTTTTATCAGCTGTTAGCCCCGTTAGATCCGCCAGTTGGCGGACTATCTAACAGGGTGAGCCAGGAAACCTGCCTTGTAAAATTTTCCAAACATCTTTCGGTGGAAAGGGTTACGGTCAAAATAAATTTTTTTTAGACCCAATTTCAACCGAGATTGGGTCTTTTTTATAAAATCTGATCTTACCGCAGAGACACAGAGGACGCAAAGTTTGTATAATAATTTTTTAAAGCATGGCGAATTTTTCTTTATTTTTAATACAAAATTTATCTCTGCGACCTTTGCGACTCTGCGGTGAAAAATAGTAGGTAAGATGAAAAAAATTATATTTATGCTACTTACAACAATACTTCTTTTAAGCTGCTCAAATAAAGAATCCGAGACCGCTCTAGCAAAACCGAGTTTGATAATTCTCTCTCCTGAAATTGCAGAAATTGTATATGCTCTTGGTGGTGAAAAAAATATTATTGCAATTACAAACGAATGCGATTATCCTAAAATTCTAAAATATAAAGAAAAAGTCGGAAGTTTCAGCAGTCCAAATATTGAAAAAATTGTAGCTTTACACCCAGATATGATATTCCTTTCTGGATTGGAACAAGAGGTAATAAAAAGTCGGTTAAATAAGCTCAGCTTGCCTGTCTATCAATTCTATCCGAAAAGTATAAATGATTTGCTTAAAACATTTGAAGAAATAGGCATACTGCTTGGCAAGGAAAATTCTGCCTTAGAAATTATCCGAAATTACAAAAAAGAATTAAACGCAATTCCTATGCCTGCAACAAAGCCAAAGGTTTATGTTGAAATCTACAATAAACCACTTATGACAGTATCTTCAAACTCTTTTATCGGAGATTTAATAGAAAAAAGTGGTGGAGAAAACATCTTTCAAAATTTGCCAAGAGATTACTGCCGAATCTCAGCAGAGAGTGTTGTGGAACGAAATCCAGATATTATTATAATAACCTATACGGGAATTACAAAGTCAGAAATACAAAACAGACTGGGATGGGAAAATGTTATTGCTATTAAAAATAATCGTATTTATACAACTGAAGACATTGATGCGAATCTAATTGTTCGTGCAGGACCAAGAATTATAAAAGGAATAAAAATTTTATCAAAGATATTCCAAGAGTTTAATGAGAAATAGAATTATAATTATAGTTTCTGTTTTAATATTGATTGTAATAGTGCTATTCGCCTTGCTTTCTGGCGGTGTTTCAATTAAGATATTTTCATTATCAGAGACGGGGAAGAATATTCTTTTCGGCATTCGCATTCCGCGCATTGTTTTAGGACTTATTACTGGAATGGTTTTAGCAACGAGCGGAGGTGTTCTTCAGGGTATGTTGAACAATCCTCTAGCAGAACCATATCTTCTTGGAATATCTTCTGGTGCAGCTTTGGGAAGCATAATTGCAATAGTGATAAATAAAATCTTTTTGATGCCTATCTTCGGGTTTCTGGGAGCTCTTTTAACAATCATATTAGTCTGGCAAATCGGGAAAAAGGGTAAAATGATTCAACGAACCCAACTTATTCTGGCAGGTATTATCATTAGTCTGTTTTTTTCTGCTATAATTGCACTTTTGATGAGTATCTTTCAAAGAGAATTAGGCCAGATATTTTCAATTCTGATGGGAAATTTAGGATATATATTCTCAAAATCATCTATAAGCATTTTATGGATAATGGTGGGTATTTCTATTATTGGTGTAACTCTCTTAAATATTTTTTCTAACCGTATAAATATTTTATCTCTGGGTGATTATATGGCTAACAGTTTGGGCGTTAATGTATACAAAACGCGAAAATTTCTGTTTGTTATTACCTCACTTTTGGTTGGGATGGTTGTTGCTTTTACTGGTATTATTGGTTTTGTTGGCCTTATCATTCCGCATATCTGTAGAATTTTAGTAGGTCCTGACAATCGCTATCTATTGCCTCTTTCAGGAATTTTGGGAGCTGGTTTTTTGGTGTTTTGTGATACTATTGCCCGTTCAATTTTGGTGATAGAACTTCCTGTTGGAGTAATAACTGCTCTTTTTGGTGCACCATTTTTTGTATATCTTTTGAGAAAAAAATAATAATCAAAATAATAAAAGTTCTTTTACATAAAAATAGAGTGAAAGATGAAAAGTCTATATTCATACATCTCATACTAAGCTGATTTTTATCTTGCCGATATTGGGAAAAGTATGGAGTCGCTCCTTAATTTCATCCTTAACATCTGAAAGAAATGGGTCATCTTTCTTAAGTGTAATCTCTATCAATATATTGTTCTTCTCATCCACTCCGATATATTTTACTAATCTTAAAGAAATAATGTCCACGCCGATTTTCCCGTAGATGATTTTATTCAGCTGTTTTTCAATATTTTTTTTGTTTAGTCCCTCATCAAATCTTTTGCCCAGCTTCTTTTTTTCATATTCCTTAATCGCAGAGCGAAGTGCATCAACAGCCAGAACGGAGCAGTGCATTTTTATTGGTGGTAAGCCCCCCAAGGCATCTGCTGCTTGTTTCCATGTAATCTTCTTTGCGTCTTCAATGGTTTTATTCATTGCAAGATCAGTAATAATCGAAGCAGTTGCAATATTAGATGCGCAACCATAAGATTGGAATTTGATGTCTTTAATCTTATGAGATTCAGGATCAACTTTGAGGTAAACTGAAAGCTGGTCTCCACATGCAGGACTTCCTTCAGTAGCCTCTGCATCTGGGTTTTCAATTTTTCCAACATTGTGTGGATTTTGAAAATGCTCTATTACTTTCTCTGAATATTTTATTGCCATTCTATTCTCCAATCTTGTTCACCGCGGAGTCGCAGAGAACTCAAAGAAGACCTTTAATTTTTTCCTTTTGCATTTTGCCTTTTAACTTTTTCCAAGTGGGCTTCGTCTTCGTAATTCTTTTATTACCTTTTCAAGGACATATACGGTCCGCATAATTCCTTCTTCTGTGACAAATCTGTCCAGAGTGAAACGAACTGAACCGTGGGATTCTTCGTGTGTTCTGCCAGTTTGCATTAAAATGTAATTTGGTTCCAGTTTTTGTGAAGAACAAGCAGAACCTGTCTCAATATGGATATTTTCAAAATCCATCATCATCATTATCGCTTCACCTTCAACATAGGCAAACGAAATATTCAGATGTGCTGGACTTCGTTCTTCCAAACCAGGACCATTCAATTGCACATCTGGAATTATTGTGAAAATCTCATCATAAAGGAGTGTTTGTAAGCCACGATATTTTGCAATCTGTTCATCAAAATTTTCAAAGGCAATTTCAACTGCTTTTCCCATTCCAACGATGGCAGGCACATTGACAGAACCAGGTTTAAGAGGATGTAAACGAGTAATGCCATGTTGAATTGGAACAATGTTGGTTCCCTTTTTTAGATATAAAGATCCAACACCTTTGGGTCCATTGAATTTATGTGCAGAAATAGAAAGTGCATCTATTCCAAGCTTTTTCACATCAATTAGAATTTTCGTATATGCTTCACAGGAATCCAGAAAAAGATAAATTTTATGATTGGCGTTATTTAATATCTTATTGATTTCTTCAACTTTCTGTATAGTGCCCAAAATATGATTCACATGAGTAAATGCAACCAGAGTTGTATCTTCTCTAATCGCTTCTTTTAATTCCTCTAAATTCAAACATCCATCCCTGTTTGAAGAAATATATGTACCTTTATACCCCTCCTTCTCCAATGCACTGAATACTGCCAAAACCGCAGGATGAGACACGACTGAAGTGATGAAATGCTTTCCTTTATCCTTGTTTGCATACATAATCCCTTTGATAGCAATATTATTTGCATCTGTTCCACCAGAAGTAAAAATGATTTCTTCCTGTGCAGCATTTAGTGAATTTGCTAATATTCTCTGAGAGTTCTCAATCGCTTCTGCAATCTCAGTTCCGATACTTGTAAAAGGTCCAGGATACCAGAACTTATCAGTCAAATATGGCATCATTGCTTCTAAAACTTCAGGTGCTAATCTAGAAGTTTTGCAGCTGTCTAAATAAACTTCATCTTTTTTCATCTTTCACTCCTTTTAATAGCACACTGAAAAACACTGACTAAAGCACTGATTAACGCATAAATAATAAATTCTTTATCCGTGTTTTTCAGTCTAATCTGTGTTATTCAGTGTCGAATTATCTTCTGACATGAAGCTTGCAAGTGTATATGAATCAAGGAAATTATTAATATGAGTATTAAACTTATTCCAAAAGTCTTTAAAAACGCAGTTTTCGAAAAATTCGCAGGACATATCAACCCGACGGTCTTTACAGTTATGAACACTAATCTGTCCTTCCGATGCTTTAATAATTTGTTTCATTGTGATATTCTCAGGTTTATCAGTAAGAACATATCCTCCATTCTTGCCCAAAGTAGATTTTACAATTCCATATTTCTTCAGATTAATAAAGAGTTTTTCAAGATACTTACGAGGTATGTGCTTATCATCAGCAATTTTAGAAACAGAAATTGGTTTCTTGTTGCCAACTGTTGCCAGTTCATACATAGCACGCAGGATATAATCGGCATTTATAGAAATTCTCATTTTAATTTTCTTCTTTCTGATTTTGACTATAACATACTAAAATGGTAGGAGTTTGTCAAATAAAATATGATAAAAATTAAAAATCTTTCGTTCCAATATGACAAAGAAGTTGTATTAAAAAGCGTTTATTTGGAAATAGCAAAACACAATTTCATTGGAATAATCGGTCCAAATGGAGCTGGAAAATCCACTCTTTTGAAATGCATAAGTGGATTTTTGAAAAGCAAAGACGGAAAAATTCTCATAGCAAATAAATTAATTGACGATTATGATAAGATTGAACTGGCAAAAAGAATGGCTGTTGTAGTGCAGCAACCTTACTACGAATTTGATTTCTCTGTAAAAGAGATAGTATTAATGGGAAAATTTCCTTATCTAAAATTCTGGCAAAATTTCAGCAAAAATGATGAAAACGCAACTGATAAAATATTAGACGAATTGGAATTATCCCATTTGTCAAACAGGCGTTTATCTGAATTAAGCGGGGGGGAATTCCAACTTGTTATGCTCGCACGAGCATTAAATCAAAACACTGAGATCCTACTTTTGGACGAACCAGCTGCACATCTGGATATTCATCACCAGATTAAAATTTTCTCTATTCTTAAAAAATTGAATGTTGTCCAAAATAAAACAATCGTTTCAGTCTCACATAATATTAACCTTGCTGCAGAATTTTGTGATAAAATATTGATTATGTCAAAGGGAGAGATTGCAGATTTTGGTAAAGTGAAAGAAGTGATAAAAGGAGATAAATTATCAGAAATTTATCAAGTACCTATAAAAGTTATGAATAATCCTTTTACGGATAAACCTAATATTTTGTATGATTATGAAAAATAGCCACAGATTCACACAGATTTTCACAGATAAACATATCAACAGAAAAATATGTTTTATACTGCTCAATATTTTGATAATATTTACTACGAAAATCTGCTTCGCAGAAATTTCAGGAAGGATTTTATGTAAAAAGTATGATTCACCAATTCCATTCGCAAAAATTGAATTCTTGCCGTACAGTAAAGTAACTTTATCAAATGAAAATGGCTATTTCGTTTTAGAGAGTAAAGAAACAAAGGGGAAACTGAAAATCTCCTCTATCGGATATAAAACAAGAATAATAAAAATTACACCAGAAATTTCAAGTGAACTTCTGATTAAACTAGAAATTGAACCAATAGAAATTTCAGGAATTAGTGTGAAAGGAGAAAGGACAAATTCACTTACCTATCTCTCTAATAATGTGGAAATCATAAAGGTTGGTGAACTGAATTCTTATGACATTTTGGAGGCATTAGAAACTGGCACAGGAGTAGTCATCCAAGAGAATTCCACTGGTGAAAAAATTGTATCTATCAATGGATGCGACCCCAAACAGGTTGCCGTAATGATAGATGGCATCCGTGTAAATACTGGTGAAGGACGCTTTAATATTGGACAACTTCCCATAGAGATGATTGATAGAATAGAAATAGTGAAAAACAATGCTTCTGCTATTGCTGGCGACACTGCTATCGGCGGAATTGTTAATCTTGTAATAAAATCTCCACAAAAAATGGAGTCACAAAATTCGCTTTCACTCGGGTTTGGCAGTTGGGATAAATATAAAGGAAATTATCAAAGAAAACTTCGTATAAAATACACTGATATACTTGTAAATGCAAATATCGAGAAAGCAAAAAATGATTTTGTATATTATAACGAATACGAGCAAAGAAACAAAAATCGGATAAATAATAGTATCTTCAATCGCTCTTTAATTATCAAAACTCACACAAAATTCAATAGCAAAATCTCAAATAAATTTTCTGTGTTCTTGCAAAATGCAGATAAGGGGATTCCCAGACAGACCACTGATTATATGTGGTATGAAAACGCCACTGCTTTTGGCGAATTGTATAACTTTAAGAATGAAACTCGTTTTGATTTTAAAAATTCTAATCTTGTATGGAAAAACTTCTATCAAATTCAAGAAAGTCGTTACAAAAATCTTGAAGGCGATATTTTCCATAAATACAATTCAAAAAACCAGACAGTTCTTTTTGAATCTAAAATTGAGTGGGAATTTTTGAAAAAATTATTTGATAATCGTTTCAAAATTGGCTATAGGATTGAAAGTTACAAATTTGATGACCTGTTAAATCCTAACAATTCCATTTCTAAAAAATGTCGTAAGTTTATTCATCTTGCTAATTCAAGTAAAGTTACAACAAAAAGCAGATGGTTTGAAATTAGCATTATTCCAAACCTGAGACTGGATAATATTATTGATGACAAAACAATTTCCCTAATCAAGTTGAGGACAAGGTTTTCCACAAAACTTGGATTGGAAATCACACCGAAATTCGTTTCTAATTTATCTTTTGGCGTAAATTTCGGCAACTCGTATCGTATGCCAGAATTCACATCACTTTTCTGGAAAGGTGATTCTCGCGTTAAAGGAAATCCTGATTTACAACCAGAAAAATCTAAAGGATTTAATGGAGAAATCAAATGGAATACCGATTTTATGGAATTTACACTTTCTGGCTTTAGAAATACAATTGAAGGTTTGATCTATTGGTATAGAAGTGCAATGGGAATTTGGAAGCCAGACAACCTGGCTGATGCGCAAATTTCAGGGATTTCAGGAAAAATCAATCTGCCAATATGTGATTGGCTATCCCTCTCATCAACAGCCACAAAATTTTATCCAATCAATAAAACCAAGAACTCTGACCATTACAATAATTACCTGCTATATCGTCCATTGTATAAGGTTCATAACTGTCTGAACATAAAAATCTCAAAATTTGAACTTTCTTTCAACACAAATCATATTGGAGAGCAATATGATAATTTTAGTAATACTGTTAAACTAAAAGGATACAAGGCATTTGATTTGAGTTGTAACTTTTCTAAAAGAATAAATAATTACTTTATTCTGGATTTAGCATTTTGGTTAAAAAATTTATTAGATGAGGAATATGAATTATATCGTCATATACCTGCACAGGGAAGAAATTACGAAGCAAAATTGCAAATTAAATATAATAGCAGAGGTCGTAGAGAATAAATATGTTAACATATTAATTAGTGTCTGTCAGTAAACTCAAATCCTTGCGAATGGGCAAAGACCTTCGCAATGGTTGATTCGCTCTACAAAACCATTCCGAAGGTTTGCAACCATTCAGAAGGTCTAAAAAACCGACTTTACGGACAGACACTAATTAGGCGGATAGACAAATGTTTATCCATTTTATATTAACCACCAAAAAAGGTTTCTGACCTTACAAAGGAGAAAGATGAAAAAGATAATCTTACTTGCATTAACAATTATTCTGACACAAACACTATCTGCTGGAATAGTGTATATCGTAAACGGAGATAGTGAAACTCTATCAAAATACGATACTGAAACAGGGCAAGTATTTAACCATATCATCAATGTGGGTGAATATGCAAATCAGATATTTATCAAAGAAAATAGAGCGTATGTAGTAAATTCTGGTGAACATAATATTCAGGTTATTGATTTAACAACTGAAAATACAATTGGTTCAATAAATTGTCAAAATGGCTCAAACCCTTACTGGATGACCATATTACCTGATGGCAGCAAAGGGTATGTAACAGGACTTTTCACTAATAAAGTTTACATTTTCAATCCTGATACATATCAAATTACTGGCTCAATCAATGTTGGCTCTGGACCTGAAGGATTATATTTCTATGAAGATGTATTGTATGTTTGTAATACCTGCTATGGCTCACCAAATGGCACAATTTCAATTATAGATACTGATAATGATGTGGTGACAGAAACGATTATAGTTGGAAACAATCCACAATTCTGTGAAGTAGATTCGTACGCCAGATTGCATGTGGTTTGCACAGGTAATTATGGTTTTGGGACCCCTCCTATATGGGGAGAGGTTTATGTAATAAGCATAGATGACTATTCAGACTATGAGATTCTTGAAATCGGTGGTTCGCCCACAAAAATTGGAATTCATGAAGATGGAATTGTTTATCTTGGAGATGGAATGGGCCAGGGATTTATGGCTTACGACTGCTGGACACTGGATATAATTCATCCGAGCACTAACCTTTTTGCATCAGGTGGCTGTTTTGTCAGATTTGACCCAAATGGGAATATCTATTTTGGAGACGCCTTAAATTGGGTTGAAAATGGAGTTGTATATATCTATTCTGCTGATGAGGTTTTGTTGAATACCATTGAAGTTGGCGTAATTCCACAAGATGCGGGATTTTATAACTTTGATGTAGGAGTTGATGATTTTGCAGAAGAAGATTTATTTTCTCTCTCCAATTATCCTAATCCCTTTAGCACTTGCACCACAATCTCTTTTTTAGCCACAGATTTACACCCGTCCTCCGCAGTAGCAATGCTACGGAGGGTGGACGGATTAGCACAGATAAAAATTTATAATGTCAAAGGGCAGCTTATCAGAGAATTAAAAATTACAAATTATAAATTAAAAATTAATAAGGTTGTGTGGGATAGGAAAGATGCAAATGGACAGGAAGTTTCGACCGGTATTTATCTCTATCAAGCAGAAATTGACGGGAAAAAATCACAAATGGGAAAAGCGGTCTTAATTAAATAAAATTATCTCTACATCCTCTGCAATAAAATAATAATTTTATTAAAATTTTGTTAAAACATAAGCCAAACTCTATACAGTATTACTAAATTATTACCACACATTTTTGAAATAAGTTGACAGTTTTAAAAAAAATTTCTTTTAAACAAAAATAAAGTGTTAGATTAAGAATGTAAATTTAGAAAGCAGTAATTTATTGTATCGGAATTTCAATGTTTTTATTCACCACCGAGAACACCGAGGAACACCGAAAGTAATTATCTTTTTTCGGTGCATTTCAATGTTTTCGGCTTGCCCCATAAGGAGGAACGACTGTATCGGGGTGTTTAATCAATTTACAAAGTTATGTTCTTATATGTGTATTAATAAAAAAAATTATATCAAAATATATTGCCGGTTTCGGTCTAACATTGTTTGAATTAAAAAATTTTTTGATAGGATAACCCAAATGAAAGAAAATCAAGTTGTTGTAACAGGACTGGGGGCTGTTACACCGATTGGCATAGGTATAAAGGATTTTTGGGAAGGTTTAATAAATGGAAGAAACGGTGTTGGGAGAGTAACACATTTTGATGTGACAGATTTTCGTTCTAAGCTTGCGGCAGAGGTAAAAAACTTTCATGCAGAGGAATGGATCGACAAAAAAATAGCAAAGCGTATGGATCGTTTTACTCAATTTGCAATGGCTGCATCTATAATGGCTATAGAAGATTCTGGATTGGATTCATTCTCATTTGATGGTTCACGTGCCGGTGTTATTATCGGTTCAGGAATTGGTGGTTCACAAACAATTGAGAATGGACACTCCATAATTAGTAATAGAGGTCCCAGGGGTTTGAATCCGTTTTTTGTATGCAAACTTCTTATCAATATGGCAGCCTGCATGGTGTCTATTAAATATGGTTTAAAGGGTCCTCTTTCTGCTCTTTCTGTTGCTTGTTCTACTGGAACGAACGCTATTGGAGATGCTTTCAGGATTATTCAAAGAGGAGATGCGGATATAATGCTTGCCGGAAGCTCTGAGGCATGTATAACTCCAATGGCTTATGGTGGATTCTGTGCAACACGCTCAATGTCTCAAAATGAATGTCCTGAAAAAGCCAGTAGACCTTTTGACAAAAACCGTGATGGTTTTATAATGGGAGAAGGAGCAGGAATTATTGTTTTAGAAAATCTGGAACATGCTTTAAATAGAGATGCGAAGATTTATGCGAAAGTTGTTGGATATGGCAATACGGCAGATGCTTATCATTTAACGGCACCAGACCCTGAGGGAGATGGAATGGTTCGAGTCATGCAAGCTGCACTTAATGATGCGGATATGGAGACACAGGAGATTGAATATATCAATGCGCATGGTACATCCACTGTTTTAAATGATAAATGTGAAAGCCAAGCAATTATGAAGGTTTTTGGTAATCATGCAAAAATGTTAAAAATTAGTTCTATTAAATCAATGATAGGGCATCTTATGGCAGCTGCGGGATCTGTTGAATTTGTGTCTACTGTAATGAGTGTTTATACTGGAAAACTTCCTCCTACAATAAATTATGAAGAGTCAGATCCTGAGTGTACGCTTGATTATGTTACAAATGGTGTAGAATCGGTTAATATAAATACAGCTATGAGTAATTCTTTTGGTTTCGGTGGTGGAAACGCATGTCTCATCATTAAAAAATGGGTGGAAATAAATGGAAATTCCTAAACTTAAAATTGGAAATTTAATCGTAGATATTCCTATTGTCCAGGGTGGTATGGGTGTAAGAGTTTCTCTTTCATCGCTTGCCTCAGCAGTGGCAAACGAAGGTGGAATTGGAACGATTTCAAGCATTGGGCTTGGTGATATCGAAGCTTCAAAGTATGAGTATGAAAAAATATCCCGGGAAGCACTAATAAGCGAGATACACAAAGCAAGGAGCATGACAGATGGCCTTCTCGCCGTAAACTTCATGGGTGTGCTCAGTAATGTAGATGATCTTGTTAAAACAGCTGTAAAGGAAGGAATCAAAATAATCGTGTTTGGTGCTGGTCTTCCAATTAAACTTCCAATACTGGTTGAGGATAACAGTGTTAATCTTGTACCCATTATCAGTTCTGCAAGAGTTGCAAATTTGATTCTGAGAGTGTGGGATAAACGATATGAAAGAACTGCCGATGGACTGATACTGGAAGGTCCCCTTGCAGGAGGACATCTCGGTTT
>JAGMCF010000157.1 GCA_023129415.1 Candidatus Cloacimonadota bacterium | reverse complement strand
TTTCTAATATGAAAGACTTTCTTCTAATACCAATAAGGAAAAGTATTCAAATGAATTGTTATAATAAATTGTTCGAAAATGTAAAAATTGAGGTTAGTAAATTTGGGATAGATTCCGCTATTGTTGGTGCTGCATACTTAAATTCAAAATATAACAGGTTTTATAATTGACACTACCAAAACAAATTAATGCAAGTATCTAAACAATAACTCGAGAACTTTCCTTTGATAAATGTAAGAGATTATTTTTCCTTTGCACATAAAAAATAAAATTAATAAGAATTAAAAAAATATAATAAATTTGACAAAGGAATTTATTATTTCTTTTTGTAGAAAAATTTCAACTTTAATCTTTCATTATGGAGGTAAAAAGAGCTTTGAAATTTCTTAACAAAAAAGAATTGGAAAAACTAAGTAAAACTAATCACAATTTAAATGAAATGTCTAAAATAGGTTACCCTTCTTTAGAGGGCAAACACTTTAAACCCTATAAGTGTTTTTTATGCTAACTTTCATTGATAGGTATCCATCCAAACCTGTTTGTATGCAGGTAGATATTTCGGGTGGAAATTATGATATAACTAACAAATAAAAAATCTACGGAGGATTTCAATGAAAAAAATATTGTTTATAATTATCTTATCACTCCTTATTATACCTTATACCTTAGTTGCAGCTGATACTGGTACTCTTGCTGGAAAAGTTACTGTTGAAAAAACTAAAGAACCATTGAGGGCTGCTAATGTTGTTGTAGAAGGAACGGAAATGGGAGCTTTAACAAAAAGTGATGGAAGCTTTATTATCAAAAATATCCCTGTTGGCGTTTATGATGTTTCTGCAAGAATTATGGGATATGAAAAACAAACAAAAGAAGTTGAGATTAAAACTGATTTAACAACAACGGTAATGTTTTCATTAAGAATGAAAGCTATTGGTATCCCGGGTATAACAGTTTTAGCAGACCGCGCAGGAAAAGATACCCCAATTGCATTTACAGATGTGTCAAAAGAAGAAATTACTTCATCCCTTGGTTCTCGTGATATTCCCCTTGTGCTAATAAATACTCCCAGTGTTTATTCAACCTGCCAGGGTGGTGGCGCTGGAGATGCTCGTGTAAATATTCGTGGTTTCAATCAAAGAAATGTTGCTGTTATGATTAATGGTGTTCCAATAAATGATATGGAAAATGGCTGGGTTTATTGGTCAAACTGGGATGGTCTTGGTGACGCCACATCCTCTATCCAGGTTCAAAGAGGATTAAGTGCTGTTAACCTTGCTGTTCCTTCCATTGGTGGAACTATGAATATAATAACCGACCCAACCAAAATGAAAAAGGGTGTTTTATTTAAACAAGAATATGGTTCTGGAGGATTTAGAAAGAACACTCTTGCAGCAAATTCTGGTTTAGTTAATGACAAATATGCCTTTAGTTTTAATGTTAATCGTAAAACCGGTGACGGTGTCATTGATGGAACATGGACTGATGCCTGGTCTTATTATCTTGCCACAAGCTATAATATCAATGAAAATAATCGTCTTGAATTCTATGCTGTTGGTGCTCCTCAAAGACATGGTCAGAATCTATATATGCAGAATATGGCAGCATTTAATCATGAATATGCCGAAGACAATTCAGGTGTACCTGATAGTGAACTTCCTGACTATTTTTCTGATTTCGCTGAATCTGAAGCCGGAATATTCTACAATGAAAACTGGAATGTTGTAAGCTCTGATTATAAAGGAAAGCAATGGTGGGATGGTAAACTGCATGACAGATATTCACCAAATTTCATTAACGAAAGAGAAAACTACTTTCATAAACCACAGATAAATTTAAACTGGTTCACGAAATTAAGCGAACAGTTAAATGTTTATTCCATTCTTTACTTCTCAGGAGGAAAAGGTGGTGGAACGGGTACATACGGTAGCCTAGCGTGGGATTATTCTGGTCCATCCAGAATTATTGACTGGAATTCGACAATTGCAATTAACGATACATCCTCAACTGGTTCTGCAGGTATTCTTCGTAACAGTTGTAATACTCAATGGACGATCGGAGCAATAACCAAAGTAAAATACAAGATCAATGATCAAGTCAAAACTTCTTTTGGTCTTGACTGGAGAACTGCAGAAATTGATCACTTTAGAGAAGTGCGTGATCTACTTGGTGGTGATTATTGCTACTACGACGGTAATGATTTTGATACTACCGAAGAAGATTATAAAAAAGGTCTCGGTGACAAGATTGCTTATTATAACACCAATACTGTAGATTGGTTCGGTGGATATGCTCAAGGTGAATATTTAGCGGGAAAATTTAACTTATTTGGTATGTTTGGCCTTTCCAGCATTAAGTATTCATTTACAGACCACTTTGCTGATGATGGAACAGGTAAAGAATTATTTTCAGAAACAGATTGGATTCTTGGCTACCAGGGTAAAGGTGGTGCAAGTTATCGATTGACAGATTATCTTGGAATATTTGGGAACGCAGGTTATGTTTCAAAATGCCCCATATTTGATGAAGTAATAGATGACTATGATGGAACAGTAGCTGAAGATCCCGAAAATGAAAAATTCACTAGTGTTGAAACTGGATTGAATGTTGTATGTCTGGATGGAATGTTGAACATTAAGGGTGATATCTATTTCACACAATGGATTGATCAAACTAAAACTAAAGGTGTAGAAGATTCACTTGGCAATGAAGGTATCGTATTCCTCAGAGGTATGGATTCACGTCATGCAGGAATAGAATTAGAACTACACGCTCAACCAATTCCATTGGTAAAATTTGATGTATCATTCTCCAAGGGTGATTGGATTTATATGAACGATTTCAGTGCTACATATAAAAATTGGATTGAAGGAGTTGAGATAATTGATACATTAAATTGCTATGTCGAGAATCTCAAAGTTGGTGATGCTCCTCAAACACAACTTGCTTTTGAAACAACATTATTTCCTATTGAAGGTTTGAAAGCTACCGTATCCTATAAATATTTCTGTGATTTCTATGCTGGATGGGATCCATTCAGCCGCCAAGATCCAGATGACAAAGCTCAAAGTTGGAGAATTCCAGCACATGGTATTGTAGATCTTCATATAATTTATAAACTTCCTACAATTGTTAAAGGAATTGAAATGGAAGCTTTTACTCATATATTCAATTTGTTGGATGAAGTATATATTCAAGATGCAATCGATAATAGCGCTTACAATGCTTGGGCTGATTGGGGTTCACCGCCACATTATCCTCATTCTGGTAGTGCTGCAGAAGTATTCTTTGGACTTCCCAGAAGTTTCAATGCTGGTTTGTCAATTAAATTTTAATTGAAGCATAAAATTATTAAACCCTCAAGGTTTTCAGATCTTGGGGGTTTTTTTATGATCGGTATAAAAGTTGTATAATTGCATGATTAGTTTAATAGATGAATGATTGGTTGATTGAGAAACAATGATATTCAAAATTTATTTGACAGAGTTTATCATAATAGTTTTTCAATCTTTTCTTTTATTTTCCAAAAATCTTTCCCATAAAAATCTGTTATCTTTTTAATCTTTTCCCATTCAGGTTTTGTGTGTTTATCTTCGATAGAAAAAACTGTCATTCCAGCATTTTTTGCTGCTTGAATACCCACAAACACATCTTCAATTACTAAACAATTTTCAGGTTTTACACCCAATTCAGAAGCAACTCTCAAAAAAATATCTGGAAACGGTTTACCTTTTATGTCTTCACATCCAGCAACAAGGCAATCAAAAAAATGTAATACATTATTAGCTTTTAAAACTGATTGTGCTAAAAATTTTGAATTACTGGTTCCAACACCAATTTTTATCTTTTTTGCTTTCAGAAAGTCTAATAATTCCCTTGCACCTGGTTTTAAAGGTATATCATTTTCATAATGCCGGGCAACCATTTCAGTCCATTCTTTCATAATTTCTTCAATTGAATCTGATAAATTAAATTTCTGTTTGAAATATTTCGCAACTTCAACAAAACTATCTCCATGTTCCATATCATGAAATAAATCATCAGGAATAGGGATTCCTCGCTTACCTAAGTATTCTTTATCGACTTCAACCCAGACTCCCATTGAATCGATAAGGGTTCCATCTAAATCAAAGATTACAGCTTCTAATTTCATCTGAAAATGCCTTTCACTTTATTTTGATTTGGGATGAACCCAAATCTACCCCTCTACGGACGGGTAGAAACAGG
>JAGMCF010000156.1 GCA_023129415.1 Candidatus Cloacimonadota bacterium | reverse complement strand
CAACTTATAAGGATTTTAATCAAAATTTTAATTCTTCCAAGAAATTCAAATGTATTGATTATTTAAACAAAAAAAATCCTTTTCAATATGAGGTAAATACAGATTTGCTTCAACCCTTACTCCGCCAAGGCTTTGTAAGGCAGGCAAAACCTGCGAAAAAATCAGAATACTTTTTGGTGTCACATTTGCTTAAATCAAACTGCCCAATAACTGGACACCCGGATTGGGGAACTGTTTATATTTACTATCTTGCTAATAAAAAAGAGATTACAGAAGAATCACTTTTACATTATATTGTCTCATATCGTAACCATAATGAATTTCATGAAGAGTGCTGCGAAAGAATTCTATTCGATCTTGTTAATAAAATTCAACCTAAAAAAATTATGGTTTTATGCAAATACAACCGTCGTGGTGGAATCGATATAAATCCACTGAGAATTTATCCTAAAGATAAAATGACTTTAGATAAACTTCCTGTCCAAATTAAAGAAATATTATACTTAAGAGAATTTCGGCAATAATTTGGAGTGCTGAAACGAGTCCCGATTTAATCGGGACGAACTTTCAGCCAGATGTCCCAAAAGTAAAGTTAACCTACCCGAATAAGAAAAGAATGAAAAAAATTGATATAGATTATTTAAAAGAAGCATTTAACTTATCTGAAAAAGCCAGAGGAAAAACTTCTCCAAATCCATTTGTCGGTGCTATTATTGTAAAAAAGGGTAAAATTATCAGCAAAGGATATACTCAACCACCAGGCAAAGACCACGCAGAAATTCAGGCGTTGAAGCAAGCTGGAGAAAATGCGGAAAAGGCAACTATGTATGTAACTCTTGAACCCTGCGTTCATTTTGGCAAAACCCCCCCCTGCACAGAAGCAATTATTAAATCTAAAATTAAAAAGGTCATTATTGGTGCAAAAGACCCAAACCCATTTGTTAACGGAAAAGGTATTGAAAAACTCAAATCAGCAGGAATAGAAGTTATATCAGATGTGATGCCTGAAAAATTCAAAAGACAGAATGAAGCATATATCACTTATATCACAAAAAAAAGACCATTTGTTATTGTGAAAGCAGCTATCTCTCTTGATGGAAAAATGGCTAAAGAAAATGGAAATTCAAGATGGATTTCCTGCGAAAAATCACGAAAAACTGTGCATAAAATTCGCAATGAAGTAGATTCAATTTTGAGTACGGTCAATACAGTGAATGCTGACAATCCTAAATTTACCGTTCGTTATAATATCAAAAATTCCAAACATCCGATAAGAATAATTCTGGATACTTATTTGAAAATAAATCCAGATTCATTTTTGATACAATCTGCGAATAAAATACATACTATCGTTGTAACTAGTCATAAATCAGAAGCAGAAAAGATGAATTTTTTGCATTCACAAAATGTAAAAATCTGGCAGGTAAATGAAGAAAATGGCTTTCTAAATCTGCACCAAATTATGAATAAATGTTACAAAAATGAAATTTCTCAAATAATGATTGAAGCTGGTCCAACTTTGATAACAAATCTGTTAAAAGAGAAATTAATTGACAAAATTTTGCTCTTTGTGGCTCCTAAAATCTTAGGCGGATCCGATAGATTTCTCTTCACCCTTCGTCCCGATAACATCGGGATGGAGAACGGGGGGTTCAAATCATTTGACTGCGAAAATTTTCAAATTGGAATTGATTTAACTGATGTATCTTGCAAAAAAGTAGACAAAGATATAATGATTAAGGGTTATCTGAATTATGGAAAAATTAGTTAATCGCTGTTTTGGCTGTTCCGAGATAAATCCTATCGGGCTAAAGCTAAAATTCTCTTATAAAGATGATGAAGCAGTTACAAAATGGATTCCTAAAGAAGAATATCAAGGTTGGCCCGGCGTTCTTCATGGTGGAATTACTGCTACAATTCTTGATGAGGTAATGGCTTATGCTATTGTCAATAAAGGGATTATGGCAGCAACTGTAGAAATATCTGTAAAATATTGCAAAAAAATTCCAATAGGTGAAGAAATTCTTGCCAGAGCATGGATTGAAAAAGGTACAAAGAAAATTTTCTATGTCAGAGCTCATATTCAAAACAAGAATAAAGAAGTATTAGCTGAGGGAAGTGGGAAGTATTTTAAAATGAATGATAAATATTTAAACCTTAACTATAAATAAATTAATTTGACATATGACATACAAGTTGTTATATTTATTGTAGGATAATATAAATGACATTTTGGAGATAATAATATGAAATTTATTACAGTAAGAGATTTTAGAATAAAGCCTGGTAAAATATGGCAAGCATTACAAAAAAAATCAGAATTAGTAATCACTTCAAATGGTCACCCAATTGGATTACTAATAAGTATCGATGAAGACAACTTAGAAAATTCAATATCTGCATATCGGAGAAGCAGAGCAACATTAGCTCTTGACGAAATTCAAAAAGAATCAGTGAGAAAAGGAACCGATAAAATAACAACTCCGGAAATTGAGAAAGAAATTAAAGAGGTTAGAAAATTTAGATAGTTATGAAAGTTGTTATTGATACCAATATTATCGTTAGCGCCTTGTTGTCCCCATATAGCTATAGTTCTCAAGTATTAAGATTGGTTTTAACAAAAAAAATTGATATTGCTCTTGATTCACGAATTATTTCTGAATATAGAGAAGTGCTAATGCGACCGAAGTTTGATTTTGAACTTGATAATGTAAAAGTTATTATGGATTATTTGTATGATATTGCTGAAAAAATAATTGCAGCCCCTGTATCTATCTCATTACCGGATCCTGATGATAAAATGTTTTATGAAGTAGCAATATCATCAAATGCTGAATATTTAATTACAGGAAATAAGAAACATTTTCCTAAAAATATTTGTAAAAAAACAAAAATAATATCACCAAAAGAGTTTTGCAAATTGACAAAAATAAATTTATAAACATGAAGTTCCATCAGAGAAAAAGGAACTATTTTTTAGTTTAAAATCTTCTATGGAATCATTAGATTATAAAAAAAGAAAATATCTTTCAGCAATTGAATCCGCTAAATATCTTAATATATCTGTAAGGATGCTTCACGACTTTGTAAAGATGTAAACCATAATGAAAATAAACGCACCAAAGGTTCGTATAAGCAACCAAATTAAAACGAATTAATAAGCCTAAGGCTTATAAACAAAATGGTTCGTTTAGGCAGATGTTTTGCGTAATTAATTGTAACAAATAACAACTTAAGTCGTCCTATAACAAAAAGGATATAGAGTTATGAAATACTTTATACATTATCTTCTATTGACATCGTTATTGATAAGTTGTCATCAAAATTCTTTACAAAAAGAAATACCAACAATAAAATCTAATATAGAAACAATAAAGTGTGTAATCAATGGAGAAGAACACCCTAACTGGAAAATATCTCCTGAATTAAATCCTGACCGATTAAAAATTGAATGCAAAAATAAGGACATTAAAGTCAAATTTATAACTGATTTAGATTCTATTGAATTTATAATAAATGAAAAAGACACCGTTCAATTTTATATTCTGCTAAATGAAAAAGATAGTGCATTAACAGAAATTGTAGGAATTCCTAAAAATGTACACTTCAGTGACCAATATATAAAAGCACATCAAGGAAAGTTTGAAGTTGAAGTTCCAGAAGTACATGAATTAGCTAACATTATGGTAGCTATTTCAAAAGTAGGACAATTAGATTCCAACATGGTTGATATGACCACAAAATATCATAAAGATGTATTGAGACACTTTTCTCCATATAAAAACCATTCAATAATAGATACAATTAATAACTATATAACAAAAGTGTATGACAATGAAAGTTATTGGTATTACTACGCTCTCAAAATGAATGCTTGTGGATATTTGTTTGATAGCAATAACAACATTATTGATGATGGAATCATTCACAAAATGGGATTTGATTATCCAGATGACCCTATAAAAGCAAATAAAGAACTTATTGAGGATTTTGCTCAAAAATCTGGTTTCAGAGATTTTTATAAAAAGTACCAGCCATTTTATGATGAGTTAATGAAAACATACAGAGAACTGAATCCAATTGACAAAATGAAGAAATGGTTAGAAGATAAATTTAAAATTAAATATGGTAACTATCGAGTTACATTTTCCCCTTTGGTAGGTGGAGCTCATTCAACACAAAGATTTGAAGATAATGGGTTCGAGCAAACTGTGATGTTTGTATGTAGAGTTGAGCCCTTAGAAAAATATAACAATAATTTAAACGAGATGTTGGGGTCAAGAGTTGTATTTACAGAAATAGACCACAATTTTGCAAATCCCATATCTGATAAATTTTCCTCTGAAATCAATACAGCATTCGCTAATCGAAATATTTGGGTTAATGAAGGTAATGTAACTTCTGCTTACAATTCTCCATATTCAGTTTTTAATGAGTATATGACTTGGGCTATCTTTTCGCTGTATTGTATAGACAACTTTCCAAAATATGATTATGAGCAATTCATACCTAAAATGGAAAAACAAATGGAGAGAAATAGAGGATTCAAAAGATTTAGTGCATTCAATCAAAAACTTATTGAGATTTACAGAACTAATCCTGAAATAATAATTGATGAGTTGTATAAACAAATTATAGAATGGAGTAAATATGAAAAATAACCACACCCAACAATTTGTAAAAATAATAGCGAGGATAGTAGGTTTTTCGGACTTTGAACCTCGCTTCAAAGTTCTTATAACTTGACAGGAATATCACCCATAGTCCACTATTATTCTTACATTTAACTTTAGCCGAAAATATATGATGAATAACAAAAATATATTTTATTTCTTCATTATATTAATAATTATTGCTCAAATAGGATGTTCAAAAAGCATTCCTGAATTCAGTGGTGATAAAGCCTTCCAATACTTAGAAAAGCAATGCTCATTCGGACCAAGAAATCCAAACTCAGATAGTCATCTTCTATGCAAAAATTATATCATAAATTTTCTTGAAGAAAATGGAGCAGAAGTAAAAACGCAAGATTTTTCTGCTGAAGTAAGAAATGAAACCTACAATCTTACAAATATTATCGGTTCCTATTATCCACAAAGACGAAATAGAATTTTTATTGGTGCACATTGGGATACTCGACCCTGGGCAGATTTGGATAGTTTGGAAGAAAATCGCAATCTACCCATTATGGGTGCAAATGATGCAGCATCAGGTGTAGCAGTGATTCTTCATTTAGCTGAAATTTTGATTAAATATGAGCCACCATTATTTGGTATTGACCTTCTATTTTTTGATGGGGAAGATGCTGGAACACAAGGAACAAATGATGAGTGGTGTTTGGGTTCAAAATACTTTGTAGAAAACTACCAAGGTCGGGAACCTGATTTTGTTGTCATTATTGATATGATTGGAGATAGTGACCTCAACATTAACATTGAAAGATATTCATACCAGAATTCACCAGAATTAGTCGAGCAGATTTGGAAAATCGCAAGAGCCCAAAATATATCAAATTTTAATACAAAAATTTCTGACTTCATATATGATGACCATTATCCGTTTTTAGAAAAAGGATTTAATGCCATCGATATAATTGATTTTGATTATCCATATTGGCACACTCTGCAAGATACTCCAGACAAATGTAGTCCGCTAAGTCTGCAAATAATTGGCGATGTGCTAACAGAATTCATTTATAAATCAAACGAAGGATAACAAATAAATACAATGAATAAAATTTTTACAAAAGACGAACGCAAAATTATTGTTTTCCTGATTGCCTTTCTCGCTCTCGGATTAATTCTTGTTAACGCACAAAATCTTATTCACACTGTTAATACTAAAGATCAGGAAAATATTCAAGACAGCCTACAAGCAATTATTGAGAACTCACATACGGTCCCCAAAATAAATATAAATGAAGCTGATATAGAAACTCTGGGAGAGCTGCCAGGAATAGGTCCTAAAAAAGCAAAAACTATCTTTGATTATAGAGAAGAAATTGGTAAGTTTAAATCACTAATTGATTTAATCAATATAAAAGGGATTGGCAAAAAAACACTGGCAAAACTACTCCCTTACCTGGAGATGATTGGAGATTCAACTGAAGTAAAAGCTTTCCTGACCGTAGAAGAGTCAATAGAAATTCTTGGAAAGATAAATATTAATTCTGCATCCAAACCTCACTTGATGTCTTTGACTGGTATTGGTGAAGGTAAAGCAAATGCAATAATTGAATATCGTAAAACTAATGGTCCATTTAAATCTATTGAAGAGATAAAAAATGTGAAAGGGATTGGTGAGAGCATTTATCAAAAAATTAAGGATAAAATTGAGGTATCTAAGAAAAATTTAGTAGAAAGTATTAAGAACAAAGAAATTATCCAGGACAGCCTGGAAATAGAAAAAATCAAAGGAGACAAAAAATGAGTAAGAAAATTAACAAAAAAGCAAAAAGGACTATACTTGTTGTGGTCTTAATTATAATAGTTGGAGTGCTATTAATATTTGCTTTCAATTCGTTGAAAACTCCAAAAGAGCAAAAAGAAGTTCAGGAAAGTATTGAGATTGTAGAACAAGAAACAAAACGGATTGAAAAAATTGATATTAACAAAGCAGATATTGAAACCTTATCCAAACTTCCTGGAATTGGACCTGTAAAATCTAAAGCAATTCTTGATTATCGCGAGAAAATTGGGGAATTCAAATCTTTGGTAGAACTTACAAAGGTAAAAGGAATTGGTAAAAAAACTCTGGCAAAACTTCTTCCCTATCTTGAGATGATTGGAGACTCAACAGAAGTAAAAGCATTTCTATCAGAAGAAAAGTCAATCAAAATTCTTGGAAAGATAAATATTAATTCTGCATCCAAATCGCACTTGATGTCTCTTCCTGGCATTGGCGAAGGTAAAGCAAATGCAATAATTGAATATCGTAAAACTAATGGTCCTTTTAAATCTGTTGAAGAGATAAAAAATGTGAAAGGGATTGGTGAGAGCATTTATCAAAAGATAAAAGATAGAATTATGATAAAATAAATATATATGGAGTAGCCGCCAGTCCACCCTGATTTTGGTGGAACTCTGTCGGCTGATAATAATATCATGGCCGAAAAATCCAAAGGATCCGCCCCTGGCAGAGAGAATTTCATTCCAACTCCAACTTTAGCAAAACTGTATGAAGAACAAGGTAATTACAAACAAGCTCTGGAAATCTATCAACAACTTTTGCTGAAAAATACAGAAGATGAATTCCTAGAAAAAAAAGTTGAATACTTAAAAGACATAATTCAAAATGAAAATAGGAAAGCACATAATGACATAGA
>JAGMCF010000155.1 GCA_023129415.1 Candidatus Cloacimonadota bacterium | reverse complement strand
GCGTCTGTCAGCTGGTCTGGGCGCCCGAGCCTGAAAGGAGCTCTGCTCCATATTATGAACCAGAGATTCATAATACAGACGGAACAGAGTTCCGTGTTACAGAGAGAATAGAGTTCCTAAGTGCGAAACTTGAGTTAAATTAACTTTTCAACTATTGATTTTTGTATCTAAAGGAGATAATGTTTTTAATTTTATGATTAAAAGGATAAAAAAATGATCAATAAGAAATTATTAAAATTGGAGATTGATAAAATTCCGGAAGAGTATTTAATGATTCTATATAAAATTATAAAATCATTAGAAGAGCCAAATGAAATTCAAGATTTAACTCTAGGTAAAAACTCAAATTTTGAATTAGATAGTGATTTCTCGTGGAATGATTTTATCAATTCAACCTATGGTTCTCTTTCTGATTCCCCGATTAAGCGTGGGAAACAGGGGGATTTTGAAATACGGAATTCAATCCAATGAAATATTTATTAGATACCAATACCTGTATCCGATATTTAAACGGTTCTTCTGAGAATATAAAACATCAATTTGAACGACATAACTATAATGAAATAGCTTTGTGTTCAATCGTGAAAGCGGAATTGTTTTATGGTGCCTTTAAAAGTGCTAATCCGGACAAAAACTTGGCAAGAATTAATGAGTTTTTCCGACCTTTTTACTCATTAGCATTTGAAGATAATCCATCAAGAATATATGGTGAAATACGACTTGCTCTTGAAAAAAGGGGAAAACCAATTGGTCCTTATGATTTATTAATCGCATCTATTGCGCTATCTAACCAATTAATTGTAGTTACTCATAATATTCGCGAATTTTCCAGAATAGATAATTTGAGGATTGAAGACTGGGAAAAAAAATAACGGAAATCCGTCTTCTCCCGACAAATCGGGATACGCCGTGATAAAAAAGATTAAAGTAAAAGTAGAAAAAAGATTAAAGATAATATTTACTTGAATGAATTTGTTAAACTTATATGGTTTTGAAATAATAGATTTGTGTGTTAATTTAAATTTCTTTTATTTATTTTTTATGTTCGATCCTATCTCTTGAGTGTATTCAATTAGTAATTAATAATGAGTATAATTATTTCTATATTAGTTAGTGTTTTTCTTACTTGGATAATAGCACATATATATTATAGATCAAGTAAAAAAGATCAAGATGGTTTATATAAAAAACTTAATTCTGAAACTCGTGATATAATTTTAAAAGTTCAAAAAGATTCACTTTCTGTAAAAGAACTTAACGAAATTTTAGAAGAAAAAGTCTTTGATAAAGAAAGTTCAGAAATTTTTCCTTATAAAGTATGTCCTAAATGTGGTTCTGAAAATTTAATTAGAGGTTTCGAATATATTGTAGATACAGATGTTGGTGACAATGGGGAACCTTTTCATACTGCATCAAAGTGTCCAACAATTGAATGTTTCGACTGTGGTTGGAAAAAGAGTGCCATTGATAATTAGATTAAAATAATTAGATTTCTTTTAATTAAAAAGTTATTGCCATTTAGACTAATTACCTCCTTCTGGTTCAATTTTGAAAATTTAACCTAAAAGTTGAAATCTAGGAAAATTAAAATTATGGTTCATATTATATTTGACAAGTAAATTTTTAATTAGAAACTAAAAACAAAATACAAGGAGATTTCGGATGAAACGTGATATGGATCTTATTCGTAAAATTTTAATCAAGATAGAAGATTCAAAAGAATATCCAATCAGAGAGAACATTAAAATTGAAGGGTATGATGATGATTCTATTAATTTTCACTTAATTCTACTAGGAGAAGCTGGACTTGTTGAGGTTGATTCAAAAGAACTGTCTAATGGAACAAAAGTCATCGTTGAAGTCTCAAGATTGACTTTGAAAGGATACGAGTTTCTTGACTCATCAAGAAATAAAAAAGTATGAAATAAAGCAAAATCCTTAGTAATGAAAAAGACTAGTGGATTGACATTTACAATACTAAAGGATGTATTGATTTCTATAGTAAGGGAAGCTATTTTGAATAACTGATTATAAATCATTACTTTGGGCTTTTCCTTTTTTATGGATGGAAAAAAATAATGGAGGAAAGAAATAATGAACAAAGCAATTATTTTGTGTACTTCACTGTTATGCTTATTTATCTTATTTATAGTAAACGATGCTTTTGCCGTTACAGTTGATGGTTATGCTTATTTAGAAAACCAAACAAACCATTGTGTAATTAAAGTATTATTTGAAAGAACTGCTCCAAGCAGTTTAACTGATTCTACATATACAGATTTTAATGGTTATTACTCTATTGTAATTGAAAATGGGATTTATGATGTTACTTATTCAAAAGATGGGTATATCGATGAATTGTTATCTAACCAAATTTTATACTCAAATACAACTTTACCTGATGTTACTCTTTCTGAACACATTACTATTTTAAATGTTCCTTCTGATTTTCCTTCTATTCAATCAGCAATTGATTATGCTTGGGCTGGTGATACTGTGCTTGTAGAACCAGGAACTTATTTTGAAAATATCAATTTTAATGGTAAAAACATTATTATTGGCTCATTATTATTAACAACTGGTGATACAACCTATATCTCACAAACTATTATTGATGGAAACCAGAGTGGTAGTGTAGTGACATTTGATAGTGGAGAAGACACAACTGCAATTTTGACTGGATTTACAATAACTAATGGTTTTGGTTCATATGGTGGAATATCCTGTAAATTTTCTTCTTCCCCTAGTTTAATATATTTAATTATCATTGAAAATTCTGCTGAATATGGTGGCGGAATTTATTGTAGTTTTAGTTCAAGTCCAATTATAACCAATGTAACCATAAGCGAAAATACTGCTAATTATTCTGGTGGCGGGCTTTTCTGTCAGGATTATTGCAATCCAATTATTACTAATGTAACAATAATTGAAAATTATGCTGTTGGTGCTGGTTCTCATGGATCAGGTGGAGGAATTTTATTAACTAATTCAAGTCCAATATTGTGTAATGTTTCTATATATGGAAATACTGCCAATAATGATGGTGGCGGTATTTATTTTGGTGACTCATCCCCAACTATTATTAATACAACAATATGCGGAAATATAGCTGATTCTCTTGGGGGTGGTATATTCTGTACTTGGTATTCAAGTCCGAATATATTGAATTCTATTTTCTCTGAAAATATGGGAAACTATGGGATTTATAACGACCCAATTTATTCTGGTAATCTCTCTATATCTTATTCAGATTTTTGGGATAATGAAGTAGATAATTTCTATAACTGTAGTCAATGGGTTGGAGTTAATGTAACCACAAATGTTAATGGTGATTCGTGTGATGTTTATTATAACATTCAATTAGACCCTTTATTTGTGGATCCAGATAATGGAGATTATCATTTAACTCAAAATTCACCTTGTATAGATGCAGGAGACCCAAACTCACCTTTAGATCCAGATGGTACTATTGCAGATATGGGAGCATATTATTATAATCAAAATATAGGGGTTGATGAACCAGAAGAATTTACAGATTATCAAGTATTGAATTACCCCAATCCATTTAATGGTTTTACTACAATAAGTTATACATTACTAAGACCCAGCAATATAAAAATAATGATTTACAACATCAAGGGTCAATTAGTTAAAACTCTTGTTGATGCTCATAAACCTGCAGGTTATCATACTGTTGAGTGGAATGTCCCTGAGAAATCGGGGATGAGTTCAGGAATATACTTCTACAAATTATCCACAAAAGACAAAACATTCATGAAGAAGATGATATTGTTAAGATAAATTGTAAATGCCGCAATATTATAAAGACCCATTCTAATTTTAAGGAATGGGTCTTTTTGTTTGTTATCTTAAACCCTTGAAACCCGACTCGAGCTCGCAGAGCCCAAGTCGAGTTTCAGATAAGTAGATTTATTTTTCTATCAAAATTCGATTTCATTTTTCTTGACATACTTCATTTAAGAATAATTTTTGTATCAAAAGTATTACAAAGGAGTAATTGTGCCACATACAATATCTTTAAGATTGCAAGATAGCACTTTTGAAAATCTGGATAAACTTTGCCGAGAGTTAGAGCGAAACAAATCGTATATCATTAAGAAAGCATTAAATCAATACATTTCCAGTTATGCTGATTATCAAATTGCTCTGGATAGATTGCGAAATAAAGATGATGAGATTATTTCTTCAGATGAAATGAGGAACAGACTTGGCTTATAAAATATCTTATAAAGCTTCTGTTGAAAAGGATTTAAAAAAGATTGATAAGTCTCAAATTAGTCGGATACTTAATAAAATTGATAACGATTTGGCTAATAATCCTGGAAAGGATAAAGAATTAACAGGAGAATTCAAAGGTTTATATTCTTATAGGGTTGGTGACTACAGACTTATTTACACTATTTTCCCCTCAACAGAAACTATCTTAATTTTGCGAATAGGTCATAGAAAAGAAGTGTATAAATAAGTAAAATGTCATCTTATGGGAATTTCATTGTAAATTAATTATATCTACGCCCGGCTGTTACACGCTTGCCCCGTTTAATTCGGGGAACTATTTCGTGATACAAGCAGCTTTTGTCAAGGTGTGGACCTTGACAGGCAGGAGCGAAAAAACAATTATTCATTTAGATTCAGCTCGTTCCACAAGTTACGACCCGAATTGAATTGGAAAACTTGACAACTAATAAGACAAAATCATTAAGAAAATAAATCTTTGTGTTCTCGCGTCTCAGCGATGAATAGCAGGAGGAAACATGAAAAAAGGCTGGATTATAATAATAGTAATCATTGTAATTTTAATAATAATGGGCATTTCAAAATACAATTCATTTGTAAGAATGAAAGTTGATATTGATAATGCCTGGGCTGAAATTGATAATCAGTTAAAGCGTAGATATGACCTGATTCCTAATTATGTGGAAACAGTCAAGGGCTATGCAAAGCACGAAAAGGAAGTGTTTACAGATGTTACAAAAGCAAGAGCAAGTGTTGGTCAAGCTACAACCCGTGGAGAAACAATCGAAGCAAACAATGCACTTACTGGTGCACTTTCTCGTTTGCTGTTAATTGTGGAGCGATATCCAGATTTAAAAGCGAATGCAAATTTCATCCGCCTTCAGGACGAACTTGCTGGAACTGAAAATCGGATTGCTATCTCAAGAAGAAGATATAACGAATCAGTTAAAAATTTCAATAAGAAAATTGTTGTATTCCCGAATAATATAATTGCAGGAATGTTTGGTTTTGCAAAAGAAGTGTTTTATGAGATTGAAGAGGTTGAAAAAGAAACACCTAAAGTGAAGTTCTAAAAGGATATAGGGAAATAGGGATATAAGGAAATATGGATATAAGGGGATAGGGATATATATAAAAATTAAGACAGGAGTTTCTTTATAAATATTATGTGTGACATCATTTTTATTATAGTATTAAGAATGAGATTCACCCTTTGCAGTAGCATGCTACTGCTACGGAGAACGGGTATTTGTTTTCCCGACATGTCGGGATCAAAATTTAGATTTTGTCCCCAATTTAATTGGGGATAGAATTTTAATCTTTAATCTTTGATCTTTAATCTTTGCGGGTTACCGCACTATGTATTCTGCAAAATATCATGTCATCACATAAATTTATAGAAGAGCATTGGGCTAAAACAACCTTGATCTCTATTATCCTTCTACCCTTTGCTCTTTTATTTTGTTTTATTTTAAAGATTCGAAGGTTTTGTTTTAAGAACGGAATATTTAAACAGTATAAATCAAAATGTAAGATTATTAGTGTCGGAAATTTAACTATTGGTGGAAGTGGTAAGACGCCATTTACAATTTTTCTTGCAAAATATTTACATAATAAAGGAAAAACCATTGCTGTATCTCATAGAGGTTATAAAGGGAAATTTGAGAATACAATTAAACTAATTTCAGATAATAATACAGTTTATGATTCTGCAAAGGATGCAGGTGATGAACCTTTTTTGCTTGCTAAAAATTTATCCGGAATTCCTGTCATTGTCGGGAAAAATCGTACAGAAGCGATTAAATTTTTGGAGAATAAGTTCTCACCTGATTATATTATTTTAGATGATTCATTTCAACACCTAAAAGTGAAACATGATTTAGATTTTTTACTTTTTAATGCAAAAAATCCAATTGGAAATGGATTTGTAATCCCAGTAGGATTGCTTCGTGAACCAAAAAGTGTGATTAAATTTTGTGATTTTGTTATATTCAATAATTGTTCAGAAGATTTTGTTATACCAGAATGGATAAAAAAGTATGAAAAACCAATCTTTCAAACTGAATATGAAATTAAGAATTTTGTCAGTTATCGCACAAATGAGACTAAAGATGTAAGTTGTTTTAGAGAGAAAAAGATATTCTTAATTTCTGGGATTGGTAATCCAAAGTCATTTGAAAATAGTATAAAAAGATTAGGAATTAGTTTCTCGCAGCATTTTATTTTTCCAGACCACCATGATTTTAAATATAAAAAGGACATTCTTCCAATCATCCAGAGAGGAATTGAAGAAAAGACTAATGCTATTTTAACAACAGAAAAGGATTTTATGAAATTACAAAATATCCCTTTATCAGGCATTGATTTTTATTATGCAAAGTTAGAAATTAAAATAAAGAACTTAAAAGAATTTGAAGAGCTGATTAATAAACATTTATAATAATACAAATAAAAAATAATAATTTCAAAATGAGTTCTGCAAAATAGCAAATATGGTTTAGTTTTCTTTTTTAGAGATTAAATCCCAAATTTACCTCATCCTCTAACTCC
>JAGMCF010000154.1 GCA_023129415.1 Candidatus Cloacimonadota bacterium | reverse complement strand
CAATATAGGCTGGAACTTCATATCCGGAAATGGTTTTTGTCTCACTATCTATCTTAATAATTACATGTCCCATATTTGAACCATAAGCATAATTTTGAAAGAGCAATGTATGATTGTTGGGTTCCTCCCAGGGGTTTTTATAACCAACATGAATATGACCACAAAAGAGTAAATCAATTCCTTTTACCTTATAAGCAAGATGTATTGCGTTATCGGGCCAATACCTTTGGGGATTATTGATATATCCTCCTACGATATCTTTCTGATAAGCAGACTTAACATCATAAGGAATTCCAAGATGTGCCAAAACCAGGACTAAATCTGCACCTTTATTTTTTACTTCTTTGATATATTTTTCAAGAGTAGGAGCAACTGGCAAGAATTTTAATCCCTTAATATGTTCAGGAAAGCTCATCATTGGGGTCTCTTCAGTGCATAAACCTATGATAGCAAATTTTACTCCTTGAATATTTTTTATGATGTATGGGATAGCTTCGGGAATAATTTTTCCTGTTTTCTCAAAAACAATATTCGCACATACGATTGGAAATTTTGCCAGTGATAGGGTTTTTTTCAGTCGTTCATATCCAGCGTCGAACTCGTGGTTGCCGATTGTCATTGCATCGTATTTTACCATATTCATATATTTTATAACTGCTTCTCCATTAGTCATTGTGCCAATGGGATGACCCTGGAAGAAATCGCCAGCGTCAATCAGTAGAACAGGTTCGTCTTTTTCTGAAGCTTGTTTTCTTACATATTTGATATATGAAGCAGCAGAAGCACCACCACCAAGTGGAGGAGGGAATTCTGGATTGATAAAGGTTGCAGGCACAGCATCAATGCCACCGTGAATGTCGTTTGTGAAAAGGATGTTTAATCTTATTTCATCACAGCAGAGTGATGAGAAAACAAAAATGATAATTAACAAAATGTATAATTTCTTCATATATGACCTTTATATATTTTTAGTTACTTTTTCCCTTGAAAATCGATTAACCACAAAGGACACAAAGCGGGCACAAAGAACACAAAGAAAAGAATATAACAACATTAATCAACTGAAATAGCATTTTCATCATCTTTTGCGTCCCGATTTGTTTTCGGGACATGAATGTTTCATTATAAATAGATATTTGAAACCTCTTAAATAAAAATTGAATTTTCTGGCTCGGTAATGCCAGATTCCTGTGTTTGAAGTTTGATTATGGCGGGTTACTGAAATTAAATCAATTGTTTCAAAATATTTTTCAAGTCTTTGATAAAGTAGAAACCCCGTTGGGGTAAATTTTCTCTTTATCCATTGATCTGCAATAAGCCAAGCCATAACTTTATTGGGTTTTAATATTCTATGAATTTCAATTGCTACTTTTTCTAATTCATTAAAAAATTCATTCTTTTCACAAGAAATTTTTCCAATACATTTTGGATTATCAGAATATCTGATATTATCTGAGTATGGAGAATCAATGAAAACAAAATCAACACTATTATTTTTAAGTGGGATTTTCCGAGCATCACTTTTTATTACATCTGATCTAACAATGTTTAAATCATATCCAATTACTTTTCGATTTAATTCTTTTGCTACATCAAT
The DNA here is from genome assembly GCA_023129415.1 of Candidatus Cloacimonadota bacterium. Taxonomy (GTDB): domain Bacteria; phylum Cloacimonadota; class Cloacimonadia; order JGIOTU-2; family JGIOTU-2; genus JAGMCF01. The sequence continues at coordinate 2,770 of JAGMCF010000154.1, read as the reverse complement.
TGTTGTGCCACTTCCACACATTGGGTCTACAACTAAATCTCCTTCTTTCGTATATCTTTGTAATAAGTTCCAAATAATGAATGCAGGAGTAACACCATTATATTTATTATTACCATGAGATTTATTACCATAATTTTGTGTTGGGAAATCCCAAAGTGTTGTTGATTCTAATTTAAGCTTCATAATGTTCAAATATCAAATCTGCTAAAAAAAACATAAACTTATTTAATCTTTTAAAATTCTTAATATCTTCTATAGTATTAATTTTTTTTTCAACATGCTCTTTTTCACCTCTATGAGTAATAATATTTCTGATTTTATATATAAATGAACCTAATTCTGATAGAAATTCATTGGTGACCTGTTTTGGAACTGGAGGAATTTTTATATATTTTTTTCTAATAAAATCAATATCTATTTTATTTAATTCTCTTACAATTGTGAATTTATGTTTTTCAAGATTAGATAAAACAAATCTAACTTTTATTTCTTCACCTATCTCATCTACTTTTAGTGTTTTAAAATACAAAGATGCTTTACTTGATTTAACCCTTTTATCCATAATTTCCACAGCATCCTTAAATAATGATTCAATTACATGGTATAAATCTAAATATTGATAAAATATGTTTTCATTATTTAATGCTGAAATGTAAAATTTGTATGAATTGTATGCTTTATGCCAAAGTTTATCAAATTTTATTTTATTAGTTCCACTTTTAGTTATATCTGAAATTTCTCTATTTAATGATATTGGAGATTGTGATTTCTTTGATTCAACTAAACCAATAGATGCAATTTTATAAATTATGGATTTGTAGCACAATCCTTTATTTAGTATTAGAAGATAATTTATTGGTTGAAAAAGATTTTGAAATAACAATTTCATATCTGGAGAAATTAGATTTGTTAAAGTATTATTTTGAGATAATAGTTTTTTCCTATATTCATATAAAAAATAACTACCTTCTTCATTATATAATTCATTTAATTCATAATAAAACAAGAAACCAATTTTATCATTATTTTTATTATTTAATATAAATGAATCAAAATTAAAACTTTTTTCATCTATAGAAAATATTTCAGTCTTTTCAAGTAGAAAATATTTTTTATCTACTAATTTAGAAGATATATGATAATCAGTAAAAAAAAGTTTAAATTGATATTCAGAAAAAGAAATTTTTACATCCCCTTTAATATCAATTAAATATTCTTCATCAGTAACATAAAATTCTTTAACCGCATTAAAAAAGTAATTCTCATCTGTAATAAATGTATCATAATCAGAAATTTTTTTAAATATCTCTTCATAAACTAATTTAACTTTGTTATCATTAATTGTGAAATTGTTAGCCATCGTTTGTTTATATTATAGTTGGAATAGCTTCTGCCCAAATCTCATCAAATTTAATTTCAGTATTTCTACTATTAATATATATTTTGAATGCATCAGAAAAATATGTTCTTTCAGTATCACCAAATCTCTTTGATTTTGATCTAAGATCTTCCATAATTACTGATAATTGTTCACTATAAAGTGGATCATCATTATCTGATCTTAATAATTCAAAAATATTATCTCTTTTTTCTTCATATATTCTATAATTAACACTCAACAACTTACCAAACGAACTAAAGAAACCTGCTAAAAAGGGTTTTGACTTCATTAAATTGTTGCCAAGTTTATATCTATATCTTTTACTCATTTCTTCATTAGTATATTTTTCACAGAGTAAAACATCTAATTTTGTTAATAGATAAACAAATTGTTCGAAAATTAATTCCTTATTTTCATATTTCTCTCTTAAACTTGTTTGTTTATCAAGAAAATCAATTTTTTCAATTTGCTCAACAATTAAGTTATTCTTATCTACAAAAGGTTTTCCTTCAGCGAAAGAGAGAAAGGTTTCAATTAAATCACTTAAAAGATATTGCAATGGTCTAGTTCTCCGCTTATTTTTTTCTCTCCATGTAAATATATCTATATTTGTAACTTTATATAAATTTCTTGCTGTTTTTTTAAAATCCTCAATAAATGGTTTATTTAATATTTCAATTTGATGTCTTAAACTCATAGGAGTTTGACCAGAATTTAACACAACCATTTTATAAAGAAGGCTATTAAGGGAAGCATTGATCCATATTTCAAATCTTACTTTGCTTTCTAATAACCTTTTTTTGTTAGTTTCATCATTTTCTAATTCATCAATTGCGTCTATTAAAGCCAGTGTTCTTTGTAATCCATCTAAAACGTAGAGACTACCTTCTTTGAATTCTATTATATCTCCGACTTTAATATCTGTTTCAAGATCTTCTCTTAAAGCAAGTGATATTGGTGGAAATACAGTTCCAACTTTTAAATCCTCTCTTAACCTTTTGTATACTTCTTTCTTTCGGGTTTCTTTTCCTCTTTGCATCGTAAGTTCATCATTTAATAAAGTTGATTGAATGATTTTTTTATAATCTGAAACATTCATAATACAAATGAAGGATTTTGAGTTTATTTTTTTGTCATCAATTATATTTAATACTTTAGTGGTTATATTATTCATTTTTCTCTCCTTATTTTGATAATTTCTTTAAATCATCTATGAATTTATCAAACATTTTTACTTTATTGCTCTCTTCGATTTTAGTTTCACTTAAAACATAACTTCCATCAGTGTCAACTTCTACAATTGCTCTTCCCTTTTTTGTGGGATTTTTAATTGTTAATGTTTCATCCTCATCAGGTGTTAAAAAATGGTTCTTCTGAAAATTAGTTGCA
>JAGMCF010000153.1 GCA_023129415.1 Candidatus Cloacimonadota bacterium | reverse complement strand
TTGAATTCAATAATAAAAACCTTGGGAAAAAAACCTTAGCCTTAGACTCAGCCTTAGCCTTAAAAGTTAGACTCAGCCTTAGCCTCAGCCTTAGCCTTAAATAAAATATAAACTTTGAAATTCCGATACAATTAAACATGGAACGAAAATTGCCTTTAATTATGATAAATTGTAAAAAAGTTCAAAAAATCTAACTTAATCATTCAAAAATTATTATGAAAATTAAGATGAACAAAAGAATCATATATATTGGTTCAAATAAAATAATAGAGAAAAAGCTACAAAAAATTATTAATGATATTTCTTCAGAAATAAAAGATGATATCCAATTTGTATCAATTTCTGAGTATGAAAATTTTATAAAAATAATGAAAGAATGCACAGTTTGTGTTCCAATATTTGATTATTTAGGATTTAATAAGTATCAAGAGATATTAGCAATAGTTATAAAAAAACAAAAGATATTTCCATATATATTAGTTATTTATAAAAACAAACGCATGAGAGCAAGAGAAATTTCATTCCAGAGATTTTATCTATTATTTGATGAAGCCCCAAAAATGCTTTGGAAGAATGAAATAAAAAAAGTTCTTATGACAATTGATGCTGTAAATATATTAGATTCTACTAAATCTGAATTGGATATTGCTTATAAAATACTTGTAGATAAAGATAAGACCATTTTCTCTATAAAAGAAAACATCAATGTTCTCAAGCTGCAAATAGCCAACAATATTCAAGGTATTTATGAGTTCTTTATTAAATTGATTGAAATGAATAATTACTTGTTATATTCACATACATTAGAGGTTGTAAGGATTTCAAAATATATTGCAACTCAATTAAACCTTAACCAGAAGGAGATTGATGAGATTGAATATTCAGCTTATCTACATGATTTGGGCAAGTTAGCTTTACCATTAGATATTATTACTAAACAAGTAAAAGATTTAGATGCATATGAAAAAATTCTTTATGAACAACATCCAACAATGGCTATTTATATGTTAGAATCCATAAAAGATACAGATGGATCGGAAAATATATTAAACTTCATTAAATATCATCATGAAAACTATAATGGCACAGGGTTTCCAGAAAAAATAAAAGGGAAAAAAATCCCGCTTGGAGCAAGAGTTATTCATATTGCTGATTTCTTTTCAAATGAATATAGAATTCGCAATGGACTTGATGCAGATGCCGTATTTTCTATAATGAAGAAATATTATTTTCAACATTTTGATGAAAACCTGTTTAATATACTTTATTCGTATGTAACAACTTTACAAAAATCTGAACAAGAAGAAAGAATATTGATTAAACTTCACCAACTTCAAGTCGGTATGATAACTGCTGCGGATGTGTTTACCCAAAATGGTTTGATGTTAATAAAGAAAGATACAAAACTGAATGAACAATTGATAACCAAAATTACAAAATATAGTTTATTTGATCCGATTATACCTGGCATATACATCAGAGAATAAAAAATGTTTAGTTATTTTTATAATTATTTTTGGCACAAAAGTTGATTTTATTAATTATTAGGAGTTTTAATGTTTAGTAGTCCAGTTTTTGGGAAAGCATTTGATATTTTGCATTTATCACTTAATGCATATAAAGCAAGACAGCAAGCTATTTCTTCAAATATAGCAAATGCTGAGGTTAAAGGATACAACAAGATAGAAGTTAATTTCGAAAACAATCTAAAAAAAGCAATTAAAGAAAAAGAAATAAATTTAACTATCACAGATCCCGGTCATCTTCAAAGCAATTATTTAAAAAATAATAATAATGTTATTCAAATCATTCAGAATAGAAGTAATTCAAGAACTGGAAATAATGATATTTCAATAGATGAAGAGATGGTAAAATTAGCAAATAATCAAATAAACTATCAAACAAGTGCAACAGTTTTGAATAAGATGTTTAATATTATTCGAACAGCAATAAAAGGAAGATAAAGAATGAAAATTTTAAGTGCATTTGATATCAGTGCGTCTGGGTTATCTGCTCAGAGGAAAAGAATTAATACTATTGTGGAAAATATTGCTAATGCTAATAGTAGTACATATAAATACAAAAAAGTTGTAATGAAAAGCATTCCTTTTTCGCAAAAATTACAAAAGTATGTAGAAAAAAAGAATCAACTATATAGAACAAACCCAAAACATATGAATAACACTGTTTCAAAGCACAAAAGTATAGATCATATAAATATTGTAAAAGCTAAAGTCATTGAGGATAAAAATAAATCTAAACTTGTTTATGACAAAAATCATCCTGATGCTGATGCAAATGGATATGTTCGTTTACCAGATATAAATATTGTTACAGAAATGGCAAGTTTGCTTTTAGCATCAAGAGCGTATGAAGCTAATATAACAGCATTAAATGCTGCAAAAGAAATGGATAAAAAAGCATTAGAAATTTAATCCAAAGGATCTGCCCTCCAGAGGAGGATCTCCACCAGCTGGTGGATGACCTTTGGTATGAGAGGTAATTATGAAGATAAATTTTTTGAATCAAATTAGTAAAAATATTATTAATTCAACAAATTTGAATTCGAAAATGAATAATAATGTACGAAAGATCGATTCATCTAAGATAAATAACTACAACATTCAAAACATAAAGCAGATTAATAAGGTTTTAAATCCTAAAGAATTAGAGATGCTGCAGAGAGTTTTCAGAATGGATAATACTATTAAATGTTATAACCAGTCAGGAACTAAACATGAAAAGTGCTTAAATGTTGGCTGTGTTATTGATATTAAAAGGTAAGGAGAAAGTTTATGACAATTAATCTAAAAGGTATTGAAGGTCTTAGTCCTGAACAAATATTTCAGCTGAAAAAGCCAATCAAGCAAGGCACTAAGCCTTTTTTAGAGATAATCAAATCTCAATTAAATGAAGTCAATAAATTACAAAATGAAGCAAGTAAGATCATTCAAGGTTTTGCTACTGGAAATGTTAAAAATGTCCATGATGTTATAATTGCTATGGAAAAAGCCGATATAAGTTTCAATCTGATGTTAGAGATAAGAAATAAGTTGATTCAATCATATCAAGAAATTATGCGAATGCAAGTATAACCAAGGAGATTAAATGGCAAATAATAAATTTGGATTAATTTTTAATAATGCTTCGACAGGACAGAAAATAATTATTTCAACAATCGTGATTGCAGCAATATGCTTAACTCTTTTGATTCTAAATTGGGTAAATAAAGAAGAATTAAGTATATTATATTCCAATCTTGAACCAGGTGATGCTGGAGCTATTGTTCAGAAATTAGATAATTTAGATGTTAAATATGAATTAAGAGATGGGAATACTATACTTGTATCAAAGGATGAGATCTATAGACTGCGTATTCAGCTTGCTGAAGAAGGACTTCCTGGTTCCAAAGGATTTGGTTATGAATTAATGGATAAAAATATTTTTGGGTCTACAGATTTTTTACAGAAAGTTAATTTTCACCGTGCATTAGAAGGTGAAATAGCCAGAACCATAAGCACCCTTGACCCAATTGATAATGCACGTGTTCATTTAGTAATACCTGATCCTGCTATCTTTAAGGAAGATGAAAAACCTGTTACTGCTGCTATTACAGTCCAATTAAAAGGGAACAACGGATTGACTCATGAGCAGATACAAAGCATTGTATATCTTACATCAGCAAGTATAGAAGGTCTTTTACCCCAAAATGTCACAGTTGTAGATACAAAAGGCAATATTCTTTCCAGTAAACAGTTTGAAGGGGATATGAATACAACTACCGGTAATTTTAGTCTAAAGATAGAAATTGAAAAATATTTAACTGATAAAATTAGTACAATGTTAGCAGATGTTTTAGGTTCACAAAATGCAGTGGTTAGAGTTTCAGCAGATCTGGATATGGAAGGTTATGAAAAGAGTCAAGAAAAATACGATCCTGAATCTGTTGTTAGAAGTGAATTAATTACCGAAAGTAGTACAACATTTCCTCAAAGTGCAGGTGAAGAAGTAACTGGTGAACCCCCAGAAAGTTCAGAATCTCAGATAACTACAAATTATGAAATCAATAAAACTGTTGAACACATAGTAAAAAAACCAGGTACTATAAATAGATTAACAGTTTCAGTATTAGTTAATGGACAATATATTCAGGAGGAAAATGAAGCCGGGGAAGTAGAAACAGGTTATGTCCCAAGATCTCCAGATGAATTAGTTGAGATAACCTCAATTGTTAAGAATGCTGTGGGTTTTGATGAAGAACGTGGTGACCGGGTAACTGTGACTCAACTACGATTTGAAATGCCTATTGTGCTTCCAATATTTGAAACAGAAGAAGGTGTTGGATTTGTTTTATCCAGAGATATAATTGAAAAAATATTTGTTATTCTTCTGGTATTTATTGGTGTATTTTTGATAAAATCATTGTTGAAAAAGTATGATATTTCAAAATTAACCTCATTTCTTATACCAACAACTCCTCGCAGGGAATTGCCAAGATATTATGCAACCAAAGGTCTTCCAGAACCCGCTATGAGAAGAGGTATTACAGAACCAGTAAGAGGTATCCCCAGAACAGAAAGAGCAATTGGAGCTGAATATGGATATATGACTCCAGAGGAACAGTCTGTATCGGAATTAGAAAAATCAACTGAAGCTTTGGAACTCGAAGCAAGAAGAAGGGAAGCACTTAAAAGGCAGGAAGAGATGAGAGCAAAATTAGAAATCACTGAGAGCTTAGAAAGGTCATTAGATCCTGAAGCCCAAAAAAGACAACAACAGAGAAAACAAGTAGGGGAATATGTTGAGGAAAAACCAACTCAAGCAGCTTCAATACTTCGTTCATGGATAAATAGGTAATTTTTGGAGTTTTAATGGATAAAGATGCAAAATTAGAAAATTTAACGGGATTTCAAAGGTGTGCAATTTTGTCCTTAACAATTGGACCAGAAATTTCTGCTAAACTCTTTTCAGAATTATCAGAACCAGAAATTGAACTGATTGGAAGGGAAATGGTACGACTTGAAAATGTTCCCGCTAAAGTATCCGCTGGAGTAGTTGAAGAATATTTTAATATGATAAAAGCTGAACAATATATCACAATGGGTGGTGTTGAATATGCAAGAAAGATTTTAACAAATGTACTTGGAGAAGAAAAGTCTTCCGTAATTATTGAAAAAATCGAGAGAAATCTCCATAAATCAGGATTCACCAAATTTCAAGAGATTGACTTGCAAGAGTTAGTTACCTTTATTCAAAGTGAACACCCCCAGACGATTGCACTGATCTTAACTCAATTAACTCCTAAGTTGGCTGGTGAAATGCTAGTTATGTTACCCAAAAAGCTTCAGTCAGAGGTTCTCTGTCGTTTTGCAAAAATCGGAGAGGTTCCACCTGAAACATTGAAAATAGTTGAAGAGGTTTTAGAAGACAAAATAAGTTTTTCTCAAACAATGGGTAAATTTGGAGGTGTAAAAGCAGCGGCAGAAATCCTGAACCTGGTTGGAGCTACTGCAGAAATTGAAATTTTAGATAAAATCCAAGAGGATGAGTCTGATCTGGCAACAGAAATTAAAGAATTGATGTTTGTTTTTGCAGATATTAAGACCCTATCTAAAGAAGCTGTTCGTGAATTTCTTAAAGAGATTGATAATTCTGATTTAGCAGTTGCTCTAAAACATACTGATGAGGAAACTAAAAAGCATATATTTGCTAATCTATCAGAACGGCAACGAAAGCTTATCGATGAAGAGATTAGCTATTTGGGTCCAATTAGATTAAGGGTTGTTGAGGATATGCAGAAGAAAATTGTGTCAGTCATAAGAAGATTAAGAGACGAGGAAAGAATTAGTTTAAGTGCTGAAGAAGAGGTGATGGTTTGAGTAGTAAAACAAAAATAATTAAAAGTAAACAGATTGGATTACCTAAATATAAGGATGTAATAAAAAATTTTACAGGAACGGATGATATATTGAAATTATTTTATGGAAATGATGAATATAAAAAAGGATATAAGATTAATGG
>JAGMCF010000152.1 GCA_023129415.1 Candidatus Cloacimonadota bacterium | reverse complement strand
TTACCTGACCTGTCTACAAGCTTAATATCCTCTGACCAGTTATTTACCCAGAATGCATCATTATCATCATCATAAGCAATAGAACGAACAGCTACAGGACAAGGGATTGTATTAACTAAAGTCTGAGCATCAAAATCCATTTGCCAGATGTGAGCACTTGCATCACTCCCATAGAAATAGGTTCCATCGTATGCAAGGTCTCTTAGACATGTAACACCGGAGATACTGAATATCTCAATAAAGTTACCTTCAAGGTCAAACTTCGCAATTTGATTACTACCTGCAGCCCATTTTGTAGTATACAGATAACTTCCATCTGTTTCTGCTGATACCAAACCAGTTAAACCAGAAGGACCATCTACATCATAAGCAAATAGTATATCCCACATATCCTTTGAAGGTGGATTATATGGAGTAGTTTGATTGGGATCAACTTCAGAATTGGGAGAGGTAGCTATTATACCTTCAAATCTATTGGTATTGAAATCTATATATAGTTGCTCAATCACTGCATCCCAAATTAACAATGCATTACCATCATTGAATACAGTAATATATCTTGTTTCTTGTTGATCTGGATCTAGTATTACCAAAATAGAATCAGGTTCTACTCTCAAAATAGGATTACCCATAATAACATCTTCTATATAAGTTTCATCAGGAAGGACGGTAAATGTATCAGTGAAGGTAACGAAACCTTCTGCTTCACAAGTGAAATCATAGAATTGAGCAATGATTGGGTCAATTACATAATAACCATCTTCATTGGTTTCAACGCAGTAGCGTTCTAATGGGTGCATAGGTCCAATTGCTATAATAGTGGCATCTACAATAGGATTCATATCTCCATCTGTCACAGTTCCTTGCAATGCACCATATAGTGGTGGATCATCAAGACCGATCATAACATCATCAATATACCAGCCTGGATAATTATTAACAGAGGAATCAGTGCCAAAGTGCCATCTAAAAGACGCAGTTTCACCTATATAATCAACAAGGTCAAATGCAGCTATAACCCAACCACCTGAATTGGCAGTATAACCTGGCTCACCACCAAGTCCAGTAATAGAGTCATCAGGATAACCACCTTCTGGAATAATAACAGTCCAATTTGCTCCACCGTCAATAGAAATCTTTACATTTCCTCCATCATAGCTGTTTTCAGTATTATACCAATGATAGAATGATAGTACGCAGTTCCCAGTAGTAAGTTCCATTTCTGGAGTATCTAATGTCCAACTCGCATTATTAATATAATTACCATTTAGAACAGTTCCCCACAGATTTTCGCCTGAATGTGCATTAGGAGGTCCCACAGTAGCATGACCCCATTGCCAGCCAGCTGGATCATTACTTGTGTATCCACCATCATCAAGTTCAAAGTCTTCTATATTAAGGCATATTGGTATTGCAGAAGCATGATTAGATTCTCCTGATTCACCAACAGTATATATTGCTGTTACCCAATAGGTATATTCTACATAGGCTTCTACAATATCATCTCTATAGTAGCGTGGGTCTTCAATAGGTATATATGCTATATGTCCTGTCGTAACATCCTCTCTATATAGCTTATATCCTTCAAGAATAAGGTCATTTCTTGTTGCAGTGACTTCATAAGAATCAAGTTCACCAGGCAGTGTGATACGGTGAGGATTATTGATAGATTTGCTTGAGAATGAATTACGAATTGAAGCAATCTCATCTCCGGGTAATACGGTTGGAGTATAATTTACATCACCAACTGTAATCTCTCTCAATTCTCCCTGCACCATCGCAGTTGCACGAAGCATAAATACACCAGGATCAGCACCTGCAACTACATGTAGAAGTGCCCAGGTTGTGCCATCAGTATACCAGTCTAATCCAGCATTTGCATTCGGACCATTCTCATCAAAGCCCATCCAGTGAGATTGTGCTGACTCATTATTGTAATGGATCATTGCATAGAATTCTCCATCAAATGGAACATTCGGACAGGAAATAGTTGTCCATGTATCTGGAACAGGAACGAATGATTCACTTGAGCCAACAAGATTATGAGCTGCATCAAAGATATCGATCTCAAGAAGGTCTGAACCAGCACTGGCATTGAATTCAGTATAAAGATCAAAACTGATGAGTTCACCTGTATCATCAACAGGGAATAGATTTCCAAACCATAGTTCATACCCAGGATTACCTGTCCAGCCATTTTCATAAGTTCCATCATCAAGGATGTATTCTACTTGTGTTGTGCCACCTGTACTTGGTGCACGCCAGGTAAGGTCTATACATAGATGTAAACCTTCTGCAACTAAATCTCTTGGTCGTGGTCCATCAAAATACATCTGTATATCAAGAACAGTAACCCAGTATCCAAGTTCAACATCAGGGGCATAAACAGTAAGGAATCCTGGCTTTTCAAATTTTACATTATATGTACCTACTGGAGGTGCAGGGTCAAATTGATAGAAGCCATTAGAATCAGTATATGCGACAAAACCTCCACAAGAGACTTTTACACTATCAATAGGATCGCCAGTAGTGATAAAGGTAACTGTACCTTCTAATCCACCAGAAGATTCTCCTACATATAAGGTAAGAGGAACAATTACATCTGATGCTCCCTGAAGAAGTGCATTATTATGAACAATAATTTCTGCATAATATGTACCTGGATCAAGACCTTTTGCATCATCATCACAGGTTATTGTACTGGTTCGTGTGGCACCTTGAGGAACTGAACCTGCTTCTGGGTCTGCAAACGCCCATGCTTCACCAGTTGCCATATATACATCATCAATATATATACCATAGCCCCAGTTATCTTCTCCTACAAATTTGAAGAAAGTATTATCAGTCTGGTCATAAGATTCAAGGTCAAACTCCCAATACTCAAAGTTAGGCATATCAGTATCAAATGTGTGGATCAGTGTCCAAATAGTGCCACCATCAGTTGAGATATACAGATAACATACATTCTGGTCACCAGCCCACACTTTATTCTGAATATAGAAACTCAAGATATCGTTTTCACAAAGAGTAAGATCCACAAGTGGAGTAATCAGTTCACCGGTACCTCCACTAGATGTGCCTTTATACTTTGCAGAATATGTTCCAGAATGTGCGTAAGCACTGGATTGCTCCCAAGCATGGCCAGTAATCATAATATTTTGCCAGCCGTCTGGTGGAAAATAACCCTCAAATCCTTCATCAATTAAGATTTCAATTCCTGACATGAGAATTTCAATATCCCAATCAAGATTTATTGCTCCTTCATCTCCTGTATTAGTAATATAAAGAATATCAGAAGCTATATCTTTTCCATTTTGTATAATACCCAGTGTTAATTCTTCGGGTTCAACAAGAACACCAGGTGAAGGTATCAATTCCAGGCTCATTGTGTAGTATGTGGTTGTTTCTGTTCGCTGAATTGTCTTCTTAAATGGTCCCATTAATACATCATACCAAACACCTAACTTAACATAGAATGTGCCATCATGTTGCAATCTATACTGAAGAGACTCACTAAATCCTCCCCAGTAATCATCGGCAGAGGCTAATAATGTAGAATCTGCATCCAACAATGCGATTGCACCGTCAAACAACAGTGTATCTGCTATATCAAATAGTATATATATAACATCACCTTTTAAGCCATCAAAAGTATAGATATCAATATCTTTATCGAAGTAATATGCATTATAGTATATTTGTGCTCCTTCAGAAACAAAATCATAATCTATTGGTGTTGCATCTGCGAAATTATCATTTGGCTCATAGGGATCTTTTGGATGTGCAGTTGTAATAACATCAGCTTCATGATAAATGTGTGGAGCTTCTCTTGATTCTGCCAATACAGTAGTTGTATTTACATCATCTTCAACTGCATCTTCCGGGATTTCAACCAATACTGAGAATGTTCCGAATTCTCCGGGATTAACATCAATAAATGGAACAGAAACCGAAGCAGGCCAACCTACTGGACCAGGACCGGGTCCTCCACCAGCACCATCTAATAATACATCATCAATATACCAGTAATTCAAATCCCACGGATCACCATAGAAGTAGAAGCAAAACTGGAAGGTAGATGAACCCACATCACCGGTTTCAACTGGAATATTCACATATTCCTGATAAGAAGTTGTAGGATTGGTACTCCAGACATCATTCCATGTAGCACCACCATCACTTGTTGTAGCTACGCCAAGTGTATATCCTCCAGCATAATTATTAATATAATAACCGAATTCAAGATTCAATGTCATATCAGTAGTATTAATGATAGGTGTAACTAATCTGGTATATGCAATCCATCCATAATCTGGTGTATAAGTGAATTCCGCTTCAGGAGATGTGCCACCGGCATTATTGGTATTTGAAATACCCCAGTTATTCTGAAAGTCATCCATAAGTGTCCATCCATCCGGTGGGAAAGTATCAAATCCCTCATCAATTAGAACATCTCTCCTGGTTTTTGACTCAACAACAGAAAGGTTATAGCGGTCAGGTTGAATACCAGTATTATATACATCGATAGAGTATTCTACTGTTGCACCCAAGGAGTCATAATCAGCTTGTTCTTCAGGATCAAGATAGAAGTTTATTGGATAAAATGGTTCAGGCATAAGTATATTATCTAAACCAATACCTCTTGATTCTGCACTTTCGTAAGTACGGTGTCTCCATCTTAGTCGTGCTTGATTTCCAATATACATATCAGGTAAATATACCATGACCTCTTCATATTCTTCCATTTCTTCTTCAGCACTTAATGCAATTAATGTTTCCCAACTATCTGGATCGAAGATATCATTTGATATTTCAACAAAAAGAGTATCTTCACCTATAATTCTTTGGAGTTTATTATCATATAAGTTTGCATTTATCCAATAGAAGCTTATAATATCACCACTTGCAATATTCAGGAAAGGTGAGATAAGATTTGCATCATGAGGGTGTGTCCAATTTACTCTGGCATATCCATCACCCTGGTATGCATTATTCGTAAATCTACGCCAATATCCATCTGGATTTAACCAGTCAAATGGTGGAAATTCCGGGTCTTCAAAGCCTTCTAATACATAATTTTCTGGGAAATATACAGTCATTTCAGCAGGAACTGACACAGAACCTACATCTGGATCAGAAGTAAATATAACATCAGCATTTAAAGTTGTTCCGGGATCAATTCCTGTTGCGTCAAAGATAACATTGGACAGACAAGAACCACCAGGTGGAATTGTACCAGAAAAAGGATCCAAGGTTAACCATGAAGGACCAGCACTTCCGGGGAATGAGAATGCAGTTATTTCAGTATAATAAATCCCACCAACTAATGCTGTTCCACCTGTAAATAAATCAACTATGCGTAATTCATAAAAGAAATTACTATTATTAAATGCAGCTAAGTAAACAATATCTGTTTCAGGATCCCATGCCATACTTTGAGCATAATTGGCATCAAAACCAGTCGAACCAACAGATGTTCCTGCACCAGTTGTTTTGTCAATATACCATATCTCATCTAACCCAAGATCATGACCCCACATATCACCATTACCATCAATAGCAATACCGATCATTAATCCACCGGTATTATTAATTGGACCAACTACTGTGCAAGCACCGGTTGTAAGGTCAATTGTGTAAATAGTATTGGCATCATATAAACCATACATTATTCCTGTAGCTCTATCACAAGCCATATCATTCATATTACCTGATAAACCAGTAGATCCGATTGTTGTAGCATCACCTGTGGCCATATCAACATATATAAGATTATAAGTATCATTTTCGAAGAAATACATATGGGTTTCATTATCAATACCATATTCTCCGGCATACGAAGCCCAGGTTGGAGTAAATATAGTATTCAATACATCCGGAACATCTGTATCCAGCCATACAACACCACCACTAAGAGCTTCATAGCCATAACCAATTGAACCTCTTAAAAGTGTAAATGAGGGTTGATTTGCTTCGTGAGATGGTCTTAAATTCGCAGGAACTTTTTCAGAAGAAACTTCATAGGGACCACGTGGATAGCCACCAGTTGCTGGTGGTATTGATACGAGTTGTTTTCCAGGTTCATCAATAACTGCAATCCAATCCAATGGTCCATTACCATTATTCTCAATAGTAATAAAATTTTCATCATTTGTTGAATTCATTAAAACTTCTACTACAATAGGTGTGTCATCAATATCCATGGTTGGAGCTGTCAGAGCAAAATCCTGATAGGTTGTATCATCAACAGTTATTTCAATATCTTCTACAAGAGCAACATTAAATCCCTCAGCTTCACAGGTAACATCATAAGTACCAACAAGAATATCATCAATTTGATAATAACCATCAGGACCACTAAATCCTTCATAATCACCACATACAATATTAGCTCCTTCAATTGGAGTTTTAAGGGAAAATTCAGTTACATATCCAGCTAATGATCCATATTCAAATTGATACACCAAGAAATCAAATATACCCTCATCAGTATAATCAGTAGAAGCCCATTGAACCAGTACAACGCCAGTATTTGTTACTATACCGCTTATACCACCATCACCATAAGTATCCCAGCAATATACAGCATAATTTCCATCAGGAAGAGCAAGTGTGTCTATCTGGGTCTCACCGCTTGTAGTAAATGTCTGATTTGCTGGATAATACCAAGACAAATTAGTGTAATCCCAAACATTCCACGAAGCTTCAGAAGGATAGTTATCTACTGTAACTGTAACAACTATATCCTGGGTAGGTGGTGATAATACCACATCATTTGAATCTCGTGGTTCAATTTTATATGCACTATAAGTATACGCAAGGGGTCCAGTAACATTATAAAGAATACCTAAAGTTGGTGTATATCCATAGAACATATCATCAACTACACAGGGACCAGAACCATCATCAACTTCCCATTCACCATATCCTAGATCTTCATTAGTACATTCAGCATTTGTCACACCTACTAATACACCTTCGTAGGGTTCAGCATTGACATCAAAAGTTGATAAAGCAGTCGCATCTGGAAGTGCATTTCCAGTTGAAAGAACTGTTACTCCTACAACATTGTATAATTGTGTCTGGTTATAATATTCATTTACTACAGCATTAATTGATATTTCATCACCTACGGTATATGTGTTAGTATCATCATAAACATAAATACCATTCCAGGAACCAGGACCATCTTGAATAAAGTGTTTGGAACTATTAGTGGCTGTCACAATACCGGAAACTGTAACTGTTTGACCATTATATGGTGAATCACCACTTGGGTCCTCAGTAAATTGAATATCATAAATGGTTAGCTGAAACTCAGCAACAGAGACATCATCAATACAAACACCATAGCCCCAGTTAGCAACTCCTTCAAAAGCAATATAATAAGTGCTGCATGGATTGGGTAAATCAATGGTTCTCTCTGTCCAGTTTGCAACACTTGTGGTATATGATTCTAACAAAGTCCAAGCACCAGCTGCGGATGTTTTGTAATAAACATGAAGTTCATCCCAATCACCATAATAATCAACTTGAGCATGCCAGAAGGTTAAAGTATAATCAGTTTTAGCCCCTAAATCAAGCTCAGGAGTAACTAATTTTGTTGTATAGCCATCATAACTATCATAAGAAAATAGAGCATTATAACTTCCAGTATGAGCGGATGGAGGATTACCGTAATTTCCACCATTCTGGTATTGCCAATCTACAGTTCCATTAACATATTCTTGAGTCCATCCTGTGGGTAGAACACCACCTTCAAAACCTTCATTAAGAACATCGTCTTTATTGGGAGTGTAAGCAGGTGCTTTTATGGTTGTACGAATAACTGGAACCTTTTCTGTTGCCCATGCTAAACTCACAACTAACAAAGAAACTAATACGCATAATACAATTTTTTTCATTTTTCCTCCAATAATGTAGAATTAATTACATTATTCATTAATTGATAAAATAAATACTGGTAAAGAAATTAAAACGAATAAATTTTTATTTTTCATTCCAGTATTCCTATTTAAGAAGTTAACATAACTGGATCCTCAATATATAAAATATATGAGGATTTATTTCCAGCCAAAAAATTGAGTATATGTCGGAAAAAGGGCTGGTTACCTAATTGTGACATTAACATTTCTTCCTTATATTTATGATATAATATTCCAAAACAATATTTTTCTCAATTCTATAAATTTCTAAAAAATTACTTAAGGACTTTTTTTATTTATAAATAATTTGTTGTCAATTTTTTTTTTAATTTTAAATATAAAATGTATTTTTATATAAATTTTATCCATTTATATATCTTTTTCATCCCTAAATTATTTTATTATTGGAAAAGTTCACCTGCCCTCCTTCCTCCCGAATCTTCGGGATAAGGCGGACAAGAAGGGCACATTAGCAGTTTCATATGTTATGCATATATCAACCGTCCCTTAGGTATTGGTATAGGTCGTTTTAATTCTTTTGCTGTCTCAATCCACTCCTGGATAATTATTCCAGCATTAGATAATGCTTCTTGATATGTTTTGCCATCTGCCATGCATCCAGGTAATTCAGGAACTTCTGCAATAAAAGCTTCATCATCATCGCTCCAATAAATAATGATTTCATACCTATTCATATTTGAATTCTCCCAACTTATATTTAATCCCGAAGGCTTTCGGGACGAATCTGTTTAACTTGATATGGCTTTGCTTTATTGCCTTTTGGCTGAATATTTATTATTTCTTCAATATCGTCTCTGATGAAGATATGATGACTACCTTTTATCCTTTCAGCAAACCTCAATCGTTTTAATAACCAACACAAATCACTAAATAGAATATTTTTGTCAGAAAACTACTTAAAATTTTGATTAGAATTTTCTTGTATTTTTCCATAAACAAAATCTTTCAAACAAAGTAATGATTACAGAAACTGTCTAACAATCATTTTAATATATAATATAAATTTTATGTAAATTTAAAAACTATAAAATTTTTTGTCAATAAAAAATCTTGACCTATTATTATTTACTAAAAAAAATTTACTTATTAAAATTCCTTTATAAAAATAATTATGAACAGAATAAGAATACTTGATGAGAAAGTAATCAACCACATAGCTGCAGGTGAAATTGTTGAAAGGCCTGCTTCAGTTGTCAAGGAATTAATAGAAAATTCTTTAGACGCCAATGCTACAAATATTACAATCATTATTGAAATGGGTGGGAAAAAATTAATTCAAGTAATTGATAACGGAAGCGGGATGTTACGAGATGATGTGTTACTTTCATTAGAAAGATATGCCACAAGTAAAGTTTATAAACTCGAAGATATTAGAAATATTTCGACCTTAGGTTTTCGCGGAGAAGCTCTTCCAAGTATTGCTGTAGTTTCAGATATGGAAATAACCTCTCTTTCGCAAAATTGCAAGGATTGTACTGCAACTCAAATAATTATTTCAAATGGAAAGATTAAAAATGTATCAGAAGTTGGAAGTAATCCTGGTACAATTGTAAAGGTAAAAAATCTTTTTAAGAATGTACCTGCAAGAAAAAAATTTTTAAAAACAGATCAAACAGAAATGTTTCATATAACAAGAAATGTTCAGTATTTGGCTTGTACACATCCGGAAACCGGTTTTCGTTTAATACATAATGATAAAGAAATTCTAAACTACCCGAAAGTTCCTCTTTTAGAAAAACGAATTGCTGATATTTTTGGCAATAAATTCTTTCAAAAAAATATTATACCTATTCAACACGAAAACCCCATTCTTAGTTTACTTGGATTTATAGGTTCATTTCAAGAGGGCATAATATGGTCATCAGTTAGTTGGCGGATTATTTTTATTAATAATCGTTTTATTAATGATAAAATCATATATAGTGCTATTAAAAAAGCATATGAGCCATTTACTCAAAAAAGTCTTTTGAAATCTAAGTTGCCATTATATCTAATTTTTCTTAAAGTTGCTAATGAACAAATTGATTTCAATGTATCACCAACAAAAACTGAGGTGCGTTTTGCTGACTCAAAATTTATATTCAATTTTGTCAAAAATACAATTACTGATTCTCTACTAAATTATGAAAAACAAAAATACTCTGAAATAAAATCTAAACCTATAAGCTCTCTCTCTATTCCTGAGCGGGAACTTATATCAGGTAAAAAATCATTATCAGATTTTAAAAAAGCTAAACCTGAACCTTTCTCAACTTATAAAGACGAATTAGCTGGAGTATTCCAACCTGACGCATTCAGGAAAGATAAAAGAGATGTTCAATTGGTAAGTTTTTTTGATGAGAAGATTATTAAAGATAAGAACAAAATTATAGAGACTGAAATTGTTAACCCCTGGCAAATCGGGAAATCATTTATATTTGTTGAAACAAAAGATGGAGTAATTACTATTGACCAACACGCTGCACATGAAAGAATTCTTTATGAAAAAATTCTTAGTAATTTTAAAAAATCTGAACAGAGTAGATTTGGACAAAAATTGTTATTTCCTCTTGTAATAGATTTGCC
>JAGMCF010000151.1 GCA_023129415.1 Candidatus Cloacimonadota bacterium | reverse complement strand
GCTCTAGCAAAGATTCTTGCAAGCAAATGTAATCTATTAGTCCTGGATGAGCCAACAAATCATCTGGATATTGATACAAGAGAATCATTAGAAAATGCATTGTTACAATTTAAAGGAACCATTGTTTTTGTTTCCCATGATAGATATTTCATCAAAAAGTTAGCAACAAGAATTATTAATTTGGATGATTTGAAATAATTCTATGAAACGGAACACAGAACCTCAAAAATATAGGATTTCATTATTTTTACTAATTTCTATTACTATAATTCTTTTTACTGCAGTTTCCCTCTCATCTGAAATTCTATCAAGCTGTTATTTATTTATAACTTTTCATAAAGATGAAAAAAAAGTTGCTGAGAAAATATTATCGCAATTCACAGAAATTGTTGGCTCGGTTAATAGAGAAGTGGGATTTTATCCTGATATATCAGAAAAGATAAATTTAATTTTATGTCACAGTAAAAAAGATTTTAAAGAATATATTTTGAAGTTCAGAAATTTGCCGGAAAACAGTGAAGCATTTGCTATTCCACAAAAAGCATTAATAATAATTCGCAATCCCAAAGATATGCAGATAAATAGCAATTTCTTCCAAGTTTTGACACACGAATATAATCACTTATTATTACACAATATAGCAAAGGACATTTCTATTCCACTTTGGTTTGATGAAGGCTTTGCGCAATATTTTGCAAAACAGTGGGATATTAAAAGAGAATTTATGTTTGTAAAAAATGGTATTCTGGGAAATTTGTTAGACCTAAATTTATATTATTATAATTATCCAGAGTATCAAGATCAAATAGATATATTTTATATGCAAAGTTATTATACTTTCAAATATCTAATACATAGATTTTCCAAAGAGAAATTTCAGGATTTTTTGGATGCCTTACAGAATTCCACTGATTTTGAGAGAACTTTTTTTGAGATTTTTGAGATCTCATTAGGTAGTTTCATAATTGATGCAAGAAATTCTATAAAGACACATGCGATTTTAACAATTTTTTATTCCGGGTTTGGATTATTCTGGATACTTTTACCGTTACTTTTACTTATCGCATATATTAGAAAAAGATTGTTAGGAAAGAAGGTAGAAGAGGTATGGGGTGAGGAGGAAGAGTCAGATAAAGATTTTCCACCAAAAGAAAATGGGTTATAAAACTGTAGATTTACAATGATTACCATTGAATCAATTTATAACTAAAAGACCTTCAAGGCTTTTAGAAACCTTGAAGGTCTTAATGTTAGAAAGAAGCAAGAACATTTCATTCTTGCTTTTCAAATTGTAGTGACGGAAGTCCTCATCCATCTGCGGTTGGCTTGCTTAGGTATGTCACCTGAACCAGATGTTCAATGAAACCGACAGGATGATATAAATCCCGATTAGAATTAATATGTGGAATAAATAGGTCATATTACAAAATAATTCCGTTTTTAAAAGACATAAACAATTCAAATACTTCTTTCTGCCTTTCTCTATCATTTGAAACAAATTTCAGAATTAGGGGTGAGTATTCATCTTGTATTTTATTTATAAAATTTTGAACTATCTCTTTCGCTTGAATAGATAGAATTTCAGATAATTCTTTTCCTAAAAGATAAGCACCACTAATTTCATAAGAAATTTCCAGTTGACCAACAATGTCAAATCTTCTCTCACTGACACTTGCTTCTTCATAATGCTGCAAGCAATAAGTGATGTCCTCTAAATCTTTAGTAAGTTCCCGGTCTGTATATGCTAAAATCTTTGTATATACAAAAAGAGGTAAAGGAATAACAGGAATAAGTAAATTATCAGCGAACTTTTCTAATTTTGCATATTTGAATAGTTTATCAAAACCTGTAACATTAATTTTATTATGAGATTCTGGTAGAGTTAAATAACCATCTTTTACAAGTTCCTTATTATATGGAATAATATCAATCAGGAAGTTATTATAAAAGAATTTATGCTCTGGATGGTTTTCCTTCTGGATTAATCCAATGTCCTGAAATGACCTTTTAAGTTCAGTAAAAGATTTCCAATTCTTAATTATTATAGTAAAATTTAGATCTTTTGTTGGTCTTATCCCAAAGCCTTTTCCATTTCTCTCTTTTAAATCAGTAAGAATTAATGGAACTGTAGCACCAATAAGAACATAATTGATATTCTCTTTCTTGAAAAAGTCAGATAATAGCTGAAATATATTAACCATATCTTGAGTGTACTTCATTATTTTTTAATAAACCCTCTTCCCAGTGGAATAAAAAAATTCCACGGGATAAATTAATTCTCTCTTATCCGAGAGATTATTAGGAAACATTGATTTAGAATAAATCCTTCAAATATTGATCATAAATCATTTCAGCTGTTTCCAATTCTCTATCTCCACCGTGATAAACCAATTCTGCATATACCAGTAAGGGATGTGCTATATTATTATTTTTCTTAAAGATAATTTCATCAGAAAATAAATTAAATAACCTTAGATTATAATCCTTTGCAGGGAGAAGTTTAAGAACATTTATAATTTTATTAATCTCATTCTCAGAAATAAATATATCTAAAAAATTTGCACGATAATAATGAGTTAATAGTTCAGCACCAAATCCACCTGTAAAGGCAAATTTGAAATTATTAGTTTTCAGGATATCAGAAATTTGATGTCGCATTTTCTCAGATATCCTGTAAGTTCCCGATAAAATTTTTGGACGTAACCTTTCTCCATAATTAGTTACCCACTTTTTAAATATATCTTTTTTGTTAGTGAATTTCCATTTATTCTTTTCAATTTCTTTGATATATTTTTTTTCTTTTAATTCTTTAAATATTGTCACAGTTCTACCATGTGAGATTCCGGCAATCGGATATAATTTCCTAATTGTTGAATTCAAATAATCATCATTATTTAAAAGGACAAATAATAATTGTAAACCCTTTGATTGAAAAATAGCAGTTAATTCCTTTTCCTTTGATTTTTTTATTATATTACCTTGAATATCAACATATAAAAAACCAGTAATGTTAATGTAAATATTTCCCTGACAATCAACAAAATTAATATCCTTTTTCTCTAAATCTTCTGCAATGGAGGAATTGATATATTCAGCAAATAGAATGAAATTTTCATAATTCTTCTTTAATATATAAATCTGCTCTGGAATTGGTCTTTTTATTATTCTCTTTGTTTCAAAAATAAAAGTTTTATTTTCCTTTTCTGTTGTAATATCAAGAAAACCATCAAATTTTATATTATTTAATTTATCATTGAGCTCTCTTATAGCTATTTTTTTTATTGGAGGTAAAAATTTCATTCTTTCAATACATTGACTTTGTATATTTAGTTCACTTATCATTTTTCACCTTAGGGGGTGTAATAAAATAACATATTCAAATCTAACCCCGATGTATCGGGGACTGACTAATAATTAAGATATGAAAAACAAATATACAACTTATTCTATTACACCCCCTTAATGATTCAATAATTTCTTCTGGTCAATCAGATTGACCATTCAAATTTTTTGACCATAGAATTATATGTCAAGTAAAATTTATTAGACCTCTGATAATGCTCAGTCTATATAATCCCAATAATAATAGGTTCAATCTCAAGATTGAACCAGCTTCCAGTGAGAACATTTCATTATAGCTTTTTAATATCAACTTTGCGAAAGTTTGATCCCCAATTAAATTGGGGATTCGCAAAGTTCTATTCATCTATCTCATCATTAATAATACTCTTCACTTTGCCAAAAATCATGATGAGGGCTTATGATTATCATCCAAGTGTCACCATAAGCACCCCAGAAAATGCCATTACCAACCCAATAAATTTTCGCAATGTAAATTTCTCTTTTAAGAAAATAGCTGCAAATATTAATACAAATATCACACTTGTCTGGCTGATTGCTGTTGCAATACTCACATATGTATATTTCATTCCTGCAATCCAAATAATCATCGCAAGATAGGCACCGAATATTACTCCTGGTAATTGGTATTTCCAATTTTTTGAAGGACAGAAAGGATGAAGAATCTCTTTTTTCTTTGGATGAAATGCAACAATAATTCCCATTATAATTGTGCCAGCAATAAGACGAATTTCCGTAACCCAGAGAATTGAGGATCTATTAAGAAGAGGTTTTATCATTATAATCGATACTGACATAGAAAGGACTGATATAATGCCAAACATTATTCCCAAGATTAGATTTTTACGAGGAATAGAATGGTGTGTTAATTGCAAAGAAGCCACAAGAATCGCACTAATAATCAAAAGTGCACCAAAGATTTGGATTACACCTAAATTTTCATTTAGGAATATCATAGAAAGTCCGATCATTATTGGTGTATAAAGACAACCTACAAGAGCAGTTAATCCGGCACCAAGTAAGTTTAAACATCTAAAAAATAATGTATCAGCTATTGCAACCCCAATTATTCCACTTACTATTAGCAATAAATATTCTTGAAAAGGAACTTTAATTAATAAAGTTTTATTTAGAATCAAAGAAGTTAATAGAAATAGTATTAAGCCTAAAACATTCTTGAAAAAATTTAAAGAAAATGGTGATGTAAATTCTCCACTTTTTCTGAAAAAGATTACTGCTGTTGCCCAAACAATAGCGCAAGAAAATGAAAATATCTCACCAATATATGGGATGTTCATAATTATTTATTATGCCACAAAGGCACAAAGGCACAAAGCTTATTATTAGGGAATATTTAATTTTTTGTGACTTTGTGTCTTAGTGGTAATTTGTCAAAATTCATCTTCACTTTTAGCTGAACGGGTCATAAGTCTTTTCAATCCTTCTTGTGGAGAAAATTCATTAAATAGAATATTATATATTTCATTAGTAATTGGCATTTCAACATTCATTTTTTTGCTTAACTGATAAGTGGCTTGTGTAGTTTTGATACCTTCTGCAATCATTTCCATACTTTCTGTTATTTCTTTTAATGCTTTGCCTTTGGCAAGTTGTTCCCCGACAAATCTATTACGGCTATGTCTGCTTGCACAAGTAACTATCAAGTCACCTATTCCGGAAATTCCAGAGAATGTATGAGGATTTGCACCGCATTTGACACCTAACCGTGTTATTTCCCGTAATCCACGAGTAATCAGAGCTGCCTTGGCGTTATCGCCTACTCCTATTCCATCAGCAATTCCAGCACCGATTGCAATGACATTTTTCAACGCGGCTCCCAACTCAACTCCAATAATGTCAGTGCTGGTATATACTCTAAAATAATTTGTCATAAATACTTTTTGCACTTGTTTTGCAAAGCCTTCATTGATAGAAGCAGCAACGATAGTAGCTGGTAGTTTTTTGCTCACTTCTTCAGAATGGGTAGGACCTGATAATGCAGCGAAATTCTCAGGTAATATTCCAGTTTCATCTATTATGACTTCAGACATTCGCATTAATGAATTAATTTCCAATCCTTTTGTAACACTTACAATCTTTTTATCTCTTAATTCAGTCCTAACTTGATGTATAATAGTTCTTACTACATGAGAAGGTAAAGCAATAACAATTATTTCTCCTAATGATACTGCTTTGCTAAGATCGTTTATAATAATCAAATTTTCTGGAAAATGACAATCTGGAAGAAAATTTTTATTAATTCGTTCCCGTTGCATTTCCAAAGCTCGTTCTTTTATCCATTCCCAACCTACTACTGAAAAACCTTTTTCTGCTAAAAGAATCGCTAAAGTTGTACCCCAACTCCCCATACCAATTACTGAAATTTTTTTCATCCGAAGCTCTCAATTTATTTATTTTTATATTTTACTAGAATCAGAATGGGCTGAGAATCATTTCAAGTTTTTTGAGGAGTAATCTATTAAAAAATAATTTGTTAAGCTTAATTGTTTTTTTGTACTTAAAGTTTTTGCTTAAAAAATCGGAAAACAATATCTCCATGGATAAAATGTTTAATGCTTTTGTTTGGAGTAGCCGACTTTGTCGGCTACTATAGGCGACGGAGTCGCCAACTCCATAACAGATATTTTATCTATAAATAATATTATCGAAAAACCATATCAAGTTTTTTAAAATTAGCACTTTTCATTAAAGAGTGCTAAAATAATTTGACATTCATTTTATTAAGAACTATATTTTCTATAAACAAAGAAAAAATCTAAAATATAAAGATGAATCTTAATAAATTTACTTTCAAAGCTCAAGAAGCGATAGAGTCCGCTGTAAAATTGGCTCAAGAATTTGGACATCAAGAAATTTGTCCATCTCATATTATTGCTGTTCTTTTGAAGCAATCAGAGGGGATTATCACTTCAATTTTGAGTAAATTAGAAGTTAATAAAGAAATCTTTTATAGAGATATTGAGACAATCTTAAATAAAAAACCCCAAATTTCTGGTAGTTCACAGCAGCCTTATCTATCTGCAGAACTGAATAAAATTTTCAATACTGCTCAAAAAGAAGCAGACAGGTTAAAAGATGATTATCTAAGCACAGAACATATCTTTCTTGCAACACTTAGAGATAAAAATGAATTAACTGATTTGTATAAAAGATACAATATTACAGAAAAAGATGTATTACAAATATTAAAAGAGATTCGTGGTAATCAAAGAATTACAGACCAAAATCCAGAAGCAAAGTATCAAGCATTGGAGAAATATTCCAGAAACATTACTGATTTAGCACG
The DNA here is from genome assembly GCA_023129415.1 of Candidatus Cloacimonadota bacterium. Classification (GTDB taxonomy): domain Bacteria; phylum Cloacimonadota; class Cloacimonadia; order JGIOTU-2; family JGIOTU-2; genus JAGMCF01. The sequence goes on along the minus strand of JAGMCF010000151.1, from coordinate 65,821 downwards.
AAAAGGCACACTGGATCCTGTGATTGGAAGAGATGAAGAAATTCGCTCAGTTATGCAAATTCTATCCCGTAGGAGAAAAAACAATCCTGTTTTAATAGGTGAAGCAGGTGTTGGGAAAACAGCCATTGTTGAAGGATTAGCTCAGAGGATTATAGAAAATGATGTTCCTGAAAATCTAAAGAATAAGGATGTCGTTGAATTAGATATGGGAGCACTTTTGGCTGGAGCAAAATTTAGAGGAGAATTTGAAGATAGATTAAAAGCTGTGTTAAAGGAGGTTGAATCTGCACAAGGACGAATAATACTTTTTATTGATGAGTTGCACACAGTTGTTGGAGCCGGTGCTGCTGAAGGTGCGATAGATGCTTCAAATATGTTAAAACCTGCTCTGGCAAGAGGAGAATTACATTGTATTGGTGCAACTACTTTAAATGAATACAGAAAATATATTGAGAAAGATGCTGCTTTGGAGCGACGATTTCAACCAATTATGGTTTTTGAACCAGATGTGAATGATACAATTTCAATATTAAGAGGAATCAAAGAAAAATATGAAATTCATCATGGTGTGAAAATTAAGGATTCTGCAATTATTGCTGCCGCGACACTTTCAGAAAGATATATTTCAGATCGTTTTTTGCCAGACAAGGCAATTGACTTGATTGATGAAGCTTGTGCTCATATCCGTTTACAAATTGACAGCCTGCCAGAAGAATTAGACGAGATCGAAAGAAAAATCCGTCAGCTTGAAATTGAAAATCATTCCCTCCGTAAAGAAAAGGATGCAAAATCAAAAGCAAGACAGGAAGAGATTAAAAAGAAATTATCTGATTTGAAAGAAAAGGCAAATCACATTAGAACTCATTGGAATTTTGAAAAGGAGTTGATTAGTAAAATTGGAGAAATAAAAAAACAAATTGATACAACAAAGATTGAGATGCAAAAAGCAGAGAGAGAAGGTAATCTTACAAGAGCGGCAGAATTGAAATATGGAAAATTACGAGAACTATCTGATGAACTAAAAAAGATGAATAAAAAATTGGAAAACCTTCAAAAAGATACTCGAATTTTAAAAGAAGAGATTGATGAAAATGATATTGCTGAAATTGTCTCTAAATGGACTCATATACCTATTTCAAAAATGCTTGAGAGTGAAACCAGTAAGTTTTTGCGAATGGAAGATGAGTTGCATAAGCGTGTTATTGGTCAAGATGAAGCTATAAATGCTGTTGCAAATGCTATTCGTAGGAATCGTGCTGGAATAAGTCCGGAACACAGACCGATTGGAACTTTTATGTTTCTTGGTCCAACTGGTGTTGGTAAAACTGAATTAGCAAAAACACTTTCAATATTCCTGTTTAATTCTGAAAAAGCTATGGTTAGAATTGATATGTCAGAATTTATGGAAAGACATACTGTTTCAAAATTAGTTGGTGCTCCTCCCGGATATGTTGGATATGAAGAAGGTGGTCAGCTAACTGAAGCTGTAAGAAGAAGACCATATAGTGTGATTTTGTTTGATGAAATTGAGAAAGCACATCACGATGTTTTTAACATCCTGCTTCAGATAATGGAAGATGGTAGACTTACTGATGGACAAGGCAGGACAGTAGATTTTTCAAATTCTGCTATAATTATGACCTCTAATATTGCTTCTGAACAAATTTTTATGGAGGATAGTAATGATGAGGTTTCCAGACCAGTTTTAATGAAAGCACTACAATCTCATTTCCGTCCAGAATTCTTGAACCGTTTAGATGAGATAATAATTTTCCATAGACTAACTAAAGATGATTTAGTTAAGATTCTTGACATTCAAATTGCTGATTTACGAGAAAGGTTGTCACATCAAGGTCTGGAGTTGGAGATTTCTGAACCAGCTAAGAAATATCTAACACAACACGGTTTTGATCCGCAGTATGGAGCAAGGCCTTTAAAGAGGCTTATTCAAAGAGAGGTTGAAAATAAAATTGCTATTGAAATATTAAAAGGTATCCCCAAAAAACATGATGAAGTTCAAAATTCTGATAGAATACATAGAATTTTTGTTGACAGCAAAAATGAAAGAATTTTCATTGTGCAAAAATAAAAATTAATAAAATAATTAATAATAGTCGGAGGAAAAATGGCTAAACAATTGGAATTCGGACATGAAGCCCGAGAACAACTAAAAAAAGGCGTTGATGTATTAGCAAATGCTGTAAAAACTACACTCGGTCCAAGAGGACGAAATGTGGTTCTTGAGAAAAGCTTTGGTTCGCCCACAATAACAAATGATGGTGTAACAATCGCAAAAGAGATTGAACTTGAAGGCAAATATGAGAATATGGGTGCTCAGATGGTTAAGGAAGTTGCAACAAAAACTCATGATGTTGCCGGTGATGGAACTACAACTGCCACATTGTTGGCACAAGCGATCATTAATGAAGGATTCAAACATGTTACTGTTGGTGTAAATCCGATGTTTATGAAAAGAGGTCTGGCAAAAGCTTCTGAAACTATTGTCAATGAGATTAAGAGACTCAGCAAACCAACCAAAACCTCAGAAGAGATTGAACAAATCGCAACTATCTCTGCGAATAATGACCCTGAGATTGGAAAACTGATTGCAGAAGCAATGGATACTGTTGGCAATGAAGGTGTAATTAATGTTGAAGAATCAAAAACTATGAATACTTATATGGAGAAGGTTGAAGGAATGCAGTTTGATAGAGGTTATGTCTCACCTTATTTTGTAACTGATGCGGAGAAAATGGTTTCTGAATTAGAAGATGCTTATATCCTTCTTCTTGATAAGAAGATTTCTGTGATGAAAGATTTGCTTCCTATTCTTCAAGAAGTTTCACAAACAGGTAAGCCAATGCTAATTATTGCAGAAGATATTGAGGGTGAAGCGCTTGCAACACTTGTTGTTAACAAATTAAGAGGAACTCTTAATATTTGTGCTGTTAAGGCACCTGGATTTGGTGATAGACGAAAAGAGATGCTTAGAGATATTGCAATTCTTTCTGGTGGAACTGTAATTTCAGAAGAGGTTGGTTTGAAATTGGAAAACACAAAATTGCACGACCTTGGAATTGCTCATAAGGTTATCGTTGATAAGGAAAATACTACAATCAGAGAAGGGAAAGGAAAGGAGAAAGATATTTCTGGAAGAATTCAACAGATTAAAAGACAGATTGATGACACTACTTCAGATTATGATAAGGAAAAACTTCAGGAAAGACTTGCAAAGCTATCAGGTGGAGTGGCAGTTTTAAATATCGGAGCTGCAACGGAAACTGAGATGAAAGAGAAAAAACACCGTGTAGATGATGCACTTCAGGCTACTCGGGCTGCAGTTGAAGAAGGTATTATTGTAGGTGGTGGTGTCGCATTACTCCAGGCTTCAAAAGCAATTGATAATCTCAAATTAGAATCTGAAGAAAAAATTGGAGCTGAGATCCTGAAATTAGCACTTCTGATGCCTCTATATCAGATTGCTAAAAATGCTGGAGTTGCAGGTGATGTTGTAGTTGAAAGATTAAGAAATGAAAAGAATCCTAACATCGGATATAATGCAGCAAAACGAGAATATACTGATTTGATGGCTGATGGTGTTATTGACCCTGCCAAAGTTACCCGCTCTGCTGTGCAAAATGCTTGCAGTATTGCTGGGCTTTTCCTCACTACAGAATGTATTATCTCAGATATTCCTAAGAAGGAAGAATCTATGCCACCAATGCCACCAGGTGGATATGGCGGCGGAGGAATGTATTAAAATTTAAAATAAAAAATATTAGAATTGAAAAATCAAAGCGGTGTTCATGCCTATTCGGGTGGACACCGTGTTTTATTGTATCGGAATTTCAATGTTTTTATTCACCACCCCGATACAGTTTACCCCGTTTGATTCTTTTATCCAACTGGGGTCATTCTTCCTTACGAGGCAAGCCGAGAACACCGAGGAACACCGAAAGTAATTATCTTTTTTCGGTGCATTTCAGTGTTTACGGTGTTTAATCAATTTACAAAGTTATGTTCTTATCTTTACTCTATTTTATCTTTATTAGTTAAGAAAAAAATATTTGAAATTATTTCTTGACAATTTTAATTGAAGCTATTTAAAAAAATATTAAATTTGATTAAATAAAATTGAGTCCACTCTAAAAAGTCATATTTAATAAAATACGAAACCGTTCAGGCTACGGCGCCCAGACGAGTAAAACGGTTAATGCTTTTTTTTGTTTCATTAACCACCAACTTAAGTTGGTGGTTAATAATAAGATAGTAACTCTTAACCGATTCACTTGTCCCGTTAAATCCTTTTTTATTTAACTGGGATCGGTTTCCAAATATTTGAAAGATTTTCTAACATGTTTTAATTTTGACCTTTTTAGAGTAAGCTCAAAATTCAAATGGAGAAAAAATGCTTACTTTACACATAACAAAATCAAAAAGGAGTTATGATGAAAAAAAGTAAAATGATTGGCTTATTTCTTACCTTGTTAATATTACCAACATTTGTATTAGCGAGCTCTTCAAATAATCTTCAAGCAAATGAATTTGAAAATAATAGTTTAAAAAATCGTGATTGGACGATTGTAGCAACTTACCCCATTCCAGAAAGTGCTTCCGGACTTGCTTATGATGGCACAAATCTTTACTGTGGAATCTATGGCGCAGATGGAGGTAGAATATACCAGATTGACCCGAGCGATGGAAGTTATTCTCTACTATTTACAGGACCCCAAGGAGATGCTTTTGGGCTTACCTATGATGGCTCATATCTCTGGACAACCGATCATCCGGGAAGCAGTTCAATTCCAGCTGTTGCTATGCAACTTGATATGAGCGGTAACTTAATTTCACAATTTGATCTTCCAACTCACTATATGTCCGGCATTGCTTATGATGAGGGAGATTTCTGGGTTGCTGCCTATTACGATCCTAATGGTGAGATCTATAAGGTTGATACCCTGGGAAATATTTTTACTCAATTTCCAGCACCGGATAATCAACCATGGGATCTATGTATTGAATACGACAATCTATGGATGGCTGACTACTGGGGAGATGCGCTTTATATGATTGATGCTTCAAATGGAACTCTTTTAGAGACATACCCCTCAGAAGGTGTTGATCCCGCAGGTATTGTATTTGATGGACAATATCTCTGGTATTGTGATAATGGAGAAGGTTATGATGTTGACTTTCTTTACAAGATTGATTTAGGAGGAGGTGGAACACCAGAGATCTATGTTCCAATTACAAATCATAACTTTGGAACTGTAACTATCGGAGATTCTGCAACCTGGAATGCAATTGCTGAAAATATCGGCACTGCAGATTTAGTGATTGATAATGTCTACTTCACAGGATACAATATTTGTGTTACCTGCCCCCTTGAATTTCCAATAACTATCAATCCTGGAAATCAAGAAGAAATACCTTTTATATATACACCAATAAATCCTGAACCTTTAAACGCAATTGCAACAATACAATCTAATGACCCATTACACATAGAAGTTGATATTACTCTTACAGGAAATGCAGTTAATCCGGGACCAAGTATTTATGTACCCGTAACAAGCCATAATTACGGTTTAGTGAGAATCAATGCAATAACTCGCTGGTTTATGGAGATTCAAAACATTGGAGATTCCACATTAGTGATAGATAGTATTTACTGTGATGATACTCACTTTATTGTGGATTCTGATGTAAGTTTTCCAATAAATATAAATGTCCTTGATACTGTCCAAATTGGTATCTGGTTTAATCCTGAAGAAGCTATTTTATATGAAGGAACATTGTTTATCGTAAGTAATGATCCTGGAAAAGATCCTGTTGAAGTAACTTTAGAAGGAACAGGTGATGATTCTGATTATGAAATTGGTGAGACTTTATGGCAATATCAAATAACAACGAGCTGGGATAATAGTCCCAAAGCAATTGAACATATTTCCGATATTAATTATGATGATATTGATGATGTAATTATCTGTTCAGAAGATAATTATATTCGTTGCTTTAATGGAAATTCTTCTGGTTATGCAGATATTCTTTGGGAGAAAGAAATATATTCAGGAAATATCTTTTCACATCGTGGTTTATTTATTACACAAGATGTAGATAGTGATTCCTATAAAGATGTAGTTGTAGGCACTACAGGTGGTGACCGTTCAATACATACACTTTCTGGAAAAACGGGAGAAACTATATGGACACATGATACACACGAATATGGAAGCGGTGGCTGGGTCTATCAGGTTAATTGTAAATACGATTATAACAGTGATGGTGTTCTTGATGTTTTGGCTTCTACTGGTGATGATGCAAGCGATACAGGTCCAAAAAGAATATATTGTCTTGATGGTTTAACTGGATTATCAATTTGGGAATGCCCATTAGGTGGACCCGGTTTCTCTGTAATTGGAATTGAAGACTGCACAGGTGACGGACAACCAGATGTATTGGCTGGTGCTTCTAATGAATATGAAACCATAGGTTATGCCTATGGTATTAATGGAGAAACTGGTACTATATTCTGGTCATTTGATACTCCTGGTTCCTCTGTCTGGGCATTAGCACAGTTAGATGATGTCAATGGAGATAGAATTAAGGATATTATTTCCGGTGACTTTAGTGGGCATTATTATTTTATTGATCCAACAAATGGAGATGAAATCTATAATGGTTACATTGGAACAGCCATCATACTTAGATTGGACAAATTAGATGATGTAAACGGTGATGGCTATTCAGATTTTGTTATTGCACATAGCGGTTTTCATAATGCTCTTGTAGTTGATGGATATAGTGGAAATCAAATTTGGAATCATCCAGTTGCAGACCAACCGTGGAATGCTTCAAGAATTGCTGATGTAAGTGGAGATGGAATTAATGATTTGGTTGTTGGAACTCTTTACTCAAATAATTATGCTTATTTCCTTAATGGAGTAAATGGCTCAGAATTGGAGTCAATATATGTTGGAACACCTGTTGATGCTATTGCAGCAATCCCAGATATTGCTTGTGATGGTTCAATGGAAATGGTGGTTGGTGGTAGAAATGGCTGGGTATATTGCTATTCAGGAGGACTTGATGCAATAGTTGGTGTGGATGAGCAATCAACAAAAGTGAAAAATTCAATTATTTTACAGAATTATCCTAATCCTTTCAGCATATATACTACGATCTCATTTAATTTAGCCACAGATTTACACGGATCACGGCAGATAAAGATTTATAACATCAAGGGGCAATTAGTGAAAACTTTGGAGTGTGGAGAGTCTCTCTCCACAATAGCCCCGATACATCGGGGCTACTCCATATATTGGAACGGAAAAGATTTTTCTGGAAAATTGGTGTCAAATGGTGTATATTTCTATCAACTCGAAACTAAGAATTTCAAATCAGAAATTAGGAAAATGATTATACTTCGCTAAAGTTTACACTACGAAGTCCCTATATTCGGGACAAAGTGGTGCTTCGTATAATAAATTTTGATAAGATAATTAAGATTGGAAACAAAGAACCTTGCGAAGGTTTGATCCCCAATTTAATTGGGGATTCGCAAGGGTAACAAGGGGCGGAATAGCAATATTCCGCCTTTCGTTTTTATGAACTATTTATAAACAATTTTAACATTTTGTTGGAGAGTCTAACAAAGAAAAATTAGAAGGTTAAGCTAAAAGATGTAAAGCTAATCAGTTCCACACAAATAAATGGATAAGATTTTTTTATAAATTCTCATTACAATACTTTATTTCTAACTTACGCCTATTGCGTCAGTTAAGTGTATAAAAAGCCTTGAAGCCAGATAACTTTTTTCAAAAAATAAAATTTTTCTTGACAAAGAAAATTTTTATAAAATTTAATTACACCCAAAAGGGTAACAAAAAATGAAAGACCTAAAAGAAGTAGAAAAACTTATAACTAACTTTGGTTTATCAATGCGTGAGGCAAAGGTATATACCACCCTATTTCGCAAAAAGGATTTTACCGCTTCTGAAATTCAGCAGCTCGTAGATATACCAAGAACCAAGGTTTATGAGGTATTGCATCAGTTAATTAGTAAAGGGATGTGTACAGAAAAAAAAATTGGACATTATAAAAAGTATGAGGCTGTGAACCCTGTTTCTGTTTTTGATAGATTATTAAAGGATTTGGAAGAAAAAGAAAATATAGCCAATAATGTATTGAAGATTCTTTCACCTTTATATAAAGAAAGAGAAACAGATGACAATCCTTTAGAATACATTGAAGTTCTTAAAGATAAAAAACAGATTCATAAAAGATGGCTCTACCAGTTTAGGAAAGCAAAGACAGAAATTTTTGCTTTCACAAAAGCACCATACACTACTCCAGTTACTAAGGATATGAATGCAGAAATTGAGGTTCTAAAGAGAAAAGTAAATATCAGGGGTATCTATGAATATAAGGATACTATAAAAGAAGAATTTCTGAAGGTAATATCTTTCTGGATTTCTGCTGGTGAAAAGGCAAGAATAGTAGAAGAATTGCCAATGAAAATGGTTATATTTGATGAGAAAATAACAATGTTTGCTTTGAACGATCCTGTTTCCTTAAAACCCAGCATAACAACTATTATTATAAACCATGCTGGTTTTGCAAAGGCACAAAAGTATGTATTTGAGAGTGTTTGGGAAAAAGCAATGCCTTTTAAAGAGTTTAAGATTAAATACGAAGAATCTCCGCCAAAGGTGGATCCTTTGGAAACCTTTGATAGAGATAGAATACAATAAAAATGTGTATCTGATTTTGTTTTTAGACACTTATTTTTATTGGGGAAAATGTCGGAATGTTAATGTCTAAAATAGGAGAGATACTTCTATTGAGAAGTGCTCATTATTATGTTAATCGAAAAAAGAGAAAAAATTCCGCAGTTAACTGGCGGAATAAAGGAGTTAAGATGAAAAAAGCAATGCTAATAACTATGTCCATCCTACTTTTTGTGGGCTTTGGGCTTTCGGCTAACGAGGTGAAAAAGCCTCGGGAATATTCCGGCAAATTGCTGGAACCAGGTGTTAAGATTAAGCTCGAGCAAGGGATGTCAGCATTTACTAACGAGTTTGAGGTATTCGAGAGTAAGGATAGAATACGTGATGGATATACACCAAGACAATGGCTTGAAACAACCATTACTTTGCCAGATAGTCTGGGCGGTATGTATGGTCCTAGAAGTGTTACTTGTAATGCCAACAATAAGATCTATGTTGGTGGAGGTGGCTATTACGATTCTCAAGAAGGCGTTATTGTCTTTGGTGGAGCCACTCATCAAAGGACCAAACTAATTCCATTTAATGGAGTTTGCTGGAGTATAATATGGAACCCTATCAATAACAAGATCTATTGCTCAAGTGATATGTACTACAGTGCTAATGTGGTTATCATTGACGGTGTGGCAGATACAATTATTACTACTTTACCTGTGGGAGATCAGCCCTACGAGCTAACTCTGAATCAGACCGAGAATAAGGTCTATGCAGCTAATTTCTATAGCGGCACTGTAACCGTGATTGATGGTGAAACGGATACAATTATTACGGAGATTGCAGTCGGTGGCAATCCTTACGGTATTGTCTGGAACTCAACTAACAATAATGTCTATTGTGCTAACTGGGAAAATGGAACTGTGACGGTCATTGATGGAATAACGAATCAGGTCATCACTAATATTCCAGCTGGCACTAACCCCAGTCGCCTTTGCTGGAATGAAACTAACAATAAGATCTACTGTGCAAACTGTGGAAGTGATAATATTACTATTATAGATGGAGAGACAAATACAGTGATTACTACTATTTCTGTAGGAGATAAGCCGCTCTGGATCATCTGGAATCCTGTGAGCAACAAGGTGTATTCGTCCAATCAGTCATCGCCCAGTATCACTATCATTGATGGAGAGACAAATACCGTACTTACTACTATTCCACTTGTATGTTCCTATTCACGTGATATGTGTTGCAATCAGGTTAACAATAAAGTTTACTGTGGTGCAAACGGCTATACAGGTCAGAGTGTCACCATCATTGATGGAGAGACAGATGAAGTCATCACTACACTTTCAATTGGTACCAATATTCAGGATATGGCTTGGAACCTCATAGAAAATGAAATTTACTGTGTGGATCACAATGGTGCCAAGGTAGCAATTATCAATGGTGAGACAAACGGGTTGGTCTCCACCATCCAGGTAGGGGATGAACCTCGCGCACTTACTTGGAACTCCACCAACAACAAGGTCTATTCAGCAAATCAGATGAGCAATAGCGTTACTGTGATTGATGGAGAATCTAATCAGGTTATTACTAATATCCCAGTAGGAGAGACCCCTTGGGCTCTTATCTGGAACTCCATTAACAACAAAATATACTGCTCAAATTACTGGGGTGACAATGTAACCATCATTGATGGACAAACTAATAACATTATCACCACAATCCCAGTAACATGGGGACCCCAAGGTTTTTGCTGGAATTCGATCAATAATAAGGTTTACTGTGGTTGTCAAGGATATGCGGTAGATATCATTGACGGAGTGAGTAACGCAATTATTGCTTCCGTGCCTTTGCCTGATGAATCATGGGGTGTCTTGTGTTGGAATCAGACCGACAATAAGGTGTATCATGCGAATATATTTACTGATAATCTCACTGTTATTGACGGTCAGACAAATGCGGTTATCGCTACTATCCCAGCGGGGACAGGGCCTCAAGCTCTTTGCTGGAACTCTACCAACGATAAGGTTTACTGTGCTAACCAGTTAAGTAACGATGTCACTATAATTGATGGTGCAAGTGATATAGTTATTACTACTGTTCCTGCAGGTGACATGCCATGGGACCTGGTCTGGAACTCTATAGATAATAAAATATACTGTGCAAACGATTTTAGTGATGACATCACTGTTATCAATGGTGAGACGGACGAGGTGATTACTACTATTTCAGTTGGAGCTATGCCAGATTTCTTGCTCTGGAACTCTATTAACAACAAGGTCTATTGTGGTAACTGGTGGAGTAACGATGTCACCATTATTGATGGAGGAACTAATGAGGTTGTTGCTACCATTCCTGTGGGCATAGGACCAGATGCTGGAATATGGAACGAGTTTCAAAACAGTGTTTACATTGCTAATCCATATTCTAGCAACATTTCGGTAATCACAGACAGTTTCGTTGTTAGTGTAGAAGAGCCATACAGTGGTCAGCCTCCTGTAGCGAAACTTGGACAAAACTATCCCAACCCGTTAAGATCTGAAACAATCATTTCCTACCAATTGCAAAAACCCGGGAAAATTATCCTTAATATCTATAATCTACGAGGACAATTAGTAAAGAAGTTGGTTCATAGTAGAGAAACCGTTGGCAAACATTCTGTAGCCTGGAATGGACAAGATGAGAGTGGCAAAAAGCTATCGTCCGGAATCTATTTCTATCAGATAGAAACCACGAACTTTAAGTCTCAAATCAAGAAAATGATCCTCCTTCGCTAAGGCTTCGGAGGATAAATTCTCCTTCGCTAACTCCTTCGTTAAAACTATGGAGTTCAGAAAAGTTTACACTACGAAGTCCCTCCCCGATTAAGCCCGTTCCTGACGAGCTCAGGAATTGGGGATCATCAGGACGAAGTGGTGCTTCCTCCTTCGTCAAGACTACGAAGGACAGGTCGTATAATAAATTTTGATAAGATAATTAAGATTGGAAACAAAGAACCTTGCGAAGGTTCTAAACCTTCGCAAGGGTAACAAGGGGCGGAATAGAAATATTCCGCCTTTTTGTTGACTTCCAAAAAGGAATATCAGTTTCATTACCCCATATTTTTTAATTAAAAAATGATGAAGAAAATGGGCACGATGACACAAAAAAGAAACTATATTATACTCATCGCAATTCTTTTTATATTTTCTGTTGTGAAGATTTCTGCAGAAGAACAAGTTGTTTCAGGAAAAATTGAACCTGAAACAATCAAAATAGGACAAAAAGGACAAATTAGTGTTAATTTTTTAATTCCTCCAGGACATCATCAACTTCTGGAAAAGGATTATTTTTTTATTGAAGTTGATAAAATAGATGGAATTTCATTTAAGTCCACTGTTTATCCAGTAGGAGAAAAAGATAAAGATGGAGTAATAACTTATCATCATAAGGTTACCTTAATAAGAGATTTTACTGTTAGTAAAAAGGTTAAGCATGGCTTTTACGAAATAAAAGTTGTGGCTGGCTATCAATTTTGTGATGATGCTGGTCTGTGCCTTTTTCCTGAAGAGGTTGAATTGGTATTACCTGTTACCATTGGCAGTATTAACAAAGAAGATAGTATTGCTTCTCTAAAGGAAATAATTTCCACAAAGCATATTACTTCAGACTATGAGTTTAATGAAATTAAAAAATTATTAGATGATTTTGTTATTGCAGGTGTCACCGGAGGATATCAAAAAAGTAATGAATTTATCGCCTTTTTAGATCAGGCGGAAAGTTCAAATGATTTTAATTCTAATACATTTACCGGGAAAAGTATTTGGTTAGTTGTTCTACTGATTTTGATTGGAGGGATAGCACTTAATCTTACTCCCTGTGTTCTTCCAATGATACCTATTACAATCGCTGTGCTTGGGGCTGGCACCCAATCAGAATCAAAAGGTAGGGGATTTTTAATTGGCGGGACCTATGGACTTGGTATGACTTTAGCCTATGGAGCGCTTGGGGTTATCGTGGTTTTAACGGGCTCAAAATTTGGTGCCATTAATGCTTCTCCTTGGTTTAATATTATTATTGCGGTAATCTTTGTGCTTCTTGCACTGGCTATGTTTGATATCATTCCAATTGATTTCTCAAAATTTAGAAGTGGTAATATACAAGGAAAAAGTAGAGGAAAATTTATAACCGTTTTTGTATTGGGTGTTATTGCTGCTGTTCTTGCAGGAGCATGTGTCGCCCCTGTCCTAATTTCTGTCATTCTGTATTCCACAACGCTTTATGCCAAAGGAAATTCAGCAGGACTATTGCTACCATTTTTACTTGGAGCAGGAATGGCAATCCCCTGGCCATTTGCTGGTGCTGGTCTTTCATTCCTTCCTAAACCAGGAAATTGGATGGACTGGATTAAATATATTTTTGGTGTTATTATTTTTGTTATAGCAATTTATTATGGTTATACAGGAGTAAAGATATTTCACAGCAGATTAAAGTCTGTAGAGCAAATTAAAGTCGCAGAAGAAACATCAACTCTTCCATGGATATATTCTTTTTCTCAAGGACTTGAAAAAGCAAAAAAAGAAGGAAAACCTGTAATGATTGATTTCTGGGCTACATGGTGTAAAAACTGTTTGGTAATGGATGCTACGACTTTTAAGGATGATGAAGTTGTTGAAAAACTTGAAAACTATGTCTGGGTGAAATATAAAGCAGAAAATCTAAACGAATCTCCAACGAAAGAAATTCTTGATTATTTTGGAGTGCTTGGACTGCCAACTTATGTTGTTCTTGTCCCGAAAACAAATCGGGACACACCCGTCTGGGCGCCGAGCCTGAAAGGATCATGAAAATGGCATTAAGCATTCCCAATCCCCAATTCAATTGGGGAGGGCTTGGGAATGAGAGTGTAATTTTATGAATAAGATTTTGTTCGTGTCAGTTCGTGCTTGCCCCGTTAGATATTCTTCCTAGTTAGATACTTCCTATTCTAATGGGGTGCTATCTAACGGGGTAAATTCGTGGCTAAAAAGGATTTTCAGATGAAAATGTAATAACTGAAAACTTTGGATAAAAACTACTTATACAATAAATATAATAAGTTTGACAAAAATATACTTCAAAATTTCTTTGTTTATATTGAATATTTACATTGGCAATTATTGATGAAAGACTATTAAAAATTGTAACACGCTTCTCTGAAGCGTCTGCCAGAAGGAGCTCTGCTCCATATCATGCCGAAGGCATCATGCCCGAGACAGATCCCGACTTGTCGGGAGATCCTTCGGATTATGAACCAGAGATTCATAATACAAACGGAACAGTCCCCGCGGACGCGGGGATCCGTGTTACAGAGGGAATAGAGTTATCAAGTGCGAAACTTGAGTTAAGTAATAATTCAATAATTAGTTTATAGAGAAGAAAAAGAGAGGATGGAACTGGTGTTTCGGCTGGTCTTCAAAACCAGTAGTGGGCGGATGAAACCGTCTGTGGCAGGTTCGATTCCTGCCCTCTCTGCTAATTCATAAAAATGTTTTAACACAGATTAATCCGTTAGATATTTGTCCATTAATTGTTTTATGTAATGAGGTAAAATTTTTTACAGCCAATGTATTTTGTTATCGCATAGAGCAAGGTTATCTAACGGGGTGAATCTGTGGCTTTTTTAGGAATAGAAATATGCAGAAAGAAGAATTGAAAAGAATCCCTGGAGTTGATAAACTATTAAATCAACCTGAAATTTTGAAACTGAAAGAGAAATTTGGTCTAGAATTAGTGACTTATGCAATCAGACAAATTTTAGAGCAGATTAGAGCAAAGGTTTTACAAGGCGAAAAAGCCTGGGATACTGACCAAATCATTCAAAAAGTTCTATCATACATTTCTATAGTATCTGAAAAATCTTTGAAACCTGTGGTTAATGCCACAGGAATTGTTCTACATACAAATTTAGGAAGAGCTCCTCTTGGAAAAGCTGTTTTAAAAGAATTAGAGCCTATTATTACTGAATATTCAAATCTGGAGTTTGATTTAGAAACTGGCAAACGAGGTCATAGGAACACCCATATTTCTGAACTGATTAAATTTGTAACAAAAGCAGAAGATGCTGTTGTTGTGAATAATAATGCTGCAGGAGTATTGCTTTGTTTGAAAACCTTTGCTGAAAATAAAGAAGCTATTATTTCTCGTGGTGAATTGATAGAAATCGGCGGTTCTTTCCGCATTCCAGAAATTATGAAAGCAAGCGGAGCCAAAATGGTTGAGGTTGGCACCACAAATCGGACACGACTTTCTGATTATGAAAAGGCAATAACTGATGATACAACAATCATCTTAAAAGCACATAAATCAAATTATTACATCGAGGGATTTACAGAAGAGGTTGAGATAGGGGAGCTTTCTAAACTTGCGAAAAAGTATAATCTGATTTTGATCTATGATATTGGTTCAGGACTTTTGAGAAAGCCAGAAGGTTTACCGCTAAAAGATGAGCCAGATGTTCAATCTAGTTTGAAAGCTGGAACCGATTTAATTACTTTTAGCTGTGACAAATTACTTGGCGGACCCCAAGCAGGAATTGTTGCAGGCAAAAAGGAATTGATCAATAAAATTGCAAAAACGCCATTAATGAGAGCTCTTCGTGTGGGTAAAATGACAATTGCAGCTCTATCAACTGTTTTAAAATATTACATAAATGAAGAAGAGCTGCGATCAAAGATCCCAATTTTTATGATGTTAAAAAGAACTAAAATTGAACTTCATAGTCTAGCTCAAAAATTATTGGAAGAATTGAAAAAATATAGTGTAAAAGCCAGAATTGTTGAAAGCACTGCACATAGCGGTGGTGGAACACTTCCTCGTCTCAAAATTGATAGTTATTCTGTAATGCTCACCTCACCAAAAAATTATAAAAAATTTGCTGAATCTGTTTTTAAAAACCTATTGAAACTTGAAAGACCAATACTTGGAATTCTTCGGGAAGGAAATCTGCATTTTGATGTTTTAACAATTTTTGAAGAGGATATTCATTTTATTGCCCGCGAAATACACGAAATTACACGAAAAATGGTTAGGAATTAACCTTGCACTAATCTTCTCCTAAAACGCGGGAGATTAGTTCCCTTCTCCTCATAGGAGAAGGGTTAGGGATGAGGTCAAAAATTAAAATCTATATGCTGGTTCAGATTTGCAATCTGAACCGGAGAATTAAAATAAACGGTTCAAGTAACATACTTGAACCAGCGAAGTGTGATATAGATTATGTATCACAAGAAATACAAAAATGCCTTTTACATTGATACATAAATGTTCGTGCCAGTTCGTGCTTGCCCTGTGAAATAATCCCGATATATCGGGATTCCTTCTTTGAAGGATTTCACAGGGTAAATTCGTGGCAAAGAAAAAATATTTGCGTAAATTAGCGTACATTCGCGGTTGAAAGAAATCTATGAAACACCTAATAATGGGAACTGCCGGTCATATTGACCATGGCAAAACTGCTTTAATAAAGTCATTAACAAATATAGATTGCGACACTCACAAAGAAGAAAAACTACGCGGAATAACAATAAATCTCGGATTTGCTCATATTGATTTGCCAAGTGGAAATAGTATAGGTATCATAGATGTTCCCGGTCATAAGGATTTCGTAAACACAATGGTTGCTGGGGTAAGCAGTATTGATTTTGTTATGCTTGTAATTGCTGCAGATAGTGGAGTAATGCCACAGACAGTTGAACATCTTAAAATTATGGAGATTCTCGGAGTAAAAAAAGGATTTGTTGCTTTAACTAAAATTGATCTTGTTGAAGAAGAAATTCTCCAGATAGCTGAAGAAGAAATCTCAGATTTTACAAAAGGAACATTTCTGCAAGATTTCCCAGTCATAAAAATTTCTGCAAAAACGGGAGAAGGTATCGGTGAATTGAAAGAGTTTTTACAAGAAATGTGTTCCAAAGTTGAACAAAGACACACTGGTAAACTATTCAGAATGTTTATTGATAGAATTTTTAGTGTAAAGGGTTTTGGAACGATAGTAAATGGTTCAGTTATTAGTGGGCATTTGAAGAAAAAGGATTCAGTATATCTTTTACCAGTAGAGAAAAAATTACGAATTCGTCGTATGGAACGTCATGGTAATGAGGTTGAGGAGATAACTGCTGGGGATAGAGCTTCTTTAAATCTTGTCGGTTTGAACAAGGATGATTTTAAGAGAGGTATGAGTGTTTCTGATAGGATTTTGCAAGCCACAACAATGATAGATGCAAAACTTACACTTTTTCAACATAATAGGAATTTTAAAATCTGGACTCAAGCGGTTTTCCTTTTGGGTACATATCAAGCTCAAGCTCGGATTCATTTTATAGACAAAAACCTGCTCGAACCAGGGAAAACAGCAATCGTTCAAATTCATCTTGATTCACCTTGTATTGCAAAATATGGAGATAGATTTGTTATTCGAAGTAGTTCTTGTGATATTACTCTTGGTGGAGGTGAAATAATTGATGCGCATCCTCTCCACCATCGTCGTAGAACTAAAAAACTTATAAGTGAACTTCGTAAAGTAACTGAAGGAGGAGTATCTGAATTGATTGCCGCAGAAGTGCGAAAAAGATTAATCCCTGTTAGTTACCAGGAAATTGGAGATATTCTAAATATTCCCAAACAGAATATCCAGGAAGTTGTTTCCAAATCTTTACCTGAAGATATTGTTGTTATTTCTTCAAAGGAAAAGGGATATTTGATGCTCAAAAAGGAGAAAGAGAAGCTGGAACAGAAAGTTATACGAAATTTAGAAACTTTTCATAAAAGAAATCCCTTTGATGAACGGGGCAGAAACTTTGAGGAATTGATGGGTTTGTTTGGAATCAACCGTGATTCAACAACTGAAAATATGATGAAACTGATTTTAGAAGAAATGATAGATTCGAATAAATTAAAGAAAGTTCATCATACCTGGGCTTTGAAATCTCATAATGTGATTCTTTCTTCAGAAAATAAAAAGCAAGTGGATTTTGTAGAGGATTATATTCAAAATTCTGGAATGAAAACTCCGCTAATTTCAGAATTGATTCCACAAGCAAAAGCACAAGATATTGATGAGAATAAGTTAAAACAGATTCTTAACTTATTAACGAATCAAGGTAAAATATATAATATTGAGGGAAATTTTATTTATTCTTTAGTTGTAAATAAGTGCAGAAATGTATTACTGAAGTATCTTTCAGAGCATAAAGAGGGTATAAAAGTTTCGGAGTTCCGTGATTTGGTAGGTGGGAATCGTAAAATATGCCTTTTGATGATTACACAATTTGATAGCGAAGGTATTACAGTTAGAAAAGGTGATTATAGATTTATTACTGAAAAGGGGAGAAAGAAGTTTGAGGAATTGGAAGACTAACGAAAAATCACCCTAGGTGAACTCTCTGTTTGACTTGTGTCTTTGCGATTTTCATAAGTAACCGTAATGCTTCATTCACTGCCTTATCACTTGGAAAAACCTTTGCAACATCTGGGGCTATCAGCACTAAATTTGTACCTTCGTTAAAACGCTGGACATATTTACCCCTGGCACCTCCATGTAACTGAGATAAATCATACTCAGCCCGAAGCTCGTTATCAGTTTTTGTGTAATTTTTGTTCTTCATAAAATTTACTCTCTTGGTGCGTTGCAATGATACGTATGCGCTCCACCCGATCTGTATGTGAAACAATAAGCAGTTTTCCCAGATATGATAACCCGATAGTGATGTATCGGTTTTCGTCAATGGAATGGTCAGGATCGTAAAAAGTCATAGACAGAGGATCGCCAAATATCGTTGCAGCTTCATTGAAAGAAACACTGTGTTTCTTGATATTCTTATTTCCTTTGTCAGAATCCCATTCAAATTCTATACGCATAGTTATGATGATTACATGCTACTATTGCTTGTTAAATGTGTCTTATTGCAAAATATTTTATTATATAATACATTATGATTTGTAATTCAACATTCGAAAACTAACACCATACTTTTGAAATTAACTTTTCCAATACTTCAACTTATTATGAAATCAAAATAAAATTTGATAAAATTGATTGTCAAATTTTTCAATAAGGTAATCGCAAAATATGCCTTTTGATGCTTACTCAATTTGATACAGAAGGTATAACAGTTAGAAAAGAAGATTTTAGAATTATTACTGAAAAGGGGAGAAAGAAGTTTGAGGAATTGGAAGAATAACGGTCAAGCGTGAGCTGCGGCAGGTTTGGGGGCGCTGCTGCTAATCTCAAAATAAGCTCTGAAAGGGCACAAAACTCAACCAAAGAGCAAGTGCCCTGCCATCAGCTCCACGGCGAAGTCAGGCGAAGTTCTACTATGACTCTGTTATGTCTGCCTACCGCAGGTAGGTCTGAAATGCCGTTTACTAGAAGCGCCTCCCCCCACCTCGTCTTCCTCCACCTCGACGGTCTTCAGAGCGAGGACGAGCCTCATTGACTTTAAGCGTTCGTTCCTTCAACTCCTTGTCGTTCAGTCCATTGATCGCGGACTGGGCTTCAGCTTTAGTGGGCATCTCCACAAATCCGAATCCTCTTGATTCGCCACTGAACTTGTCTTTAATAACAGTGACGGAATCGACCTGACCGAAGGGCTCAAAAGCCTGTCGCAAATCCTCTTCGGTGACCTCGCGTGACAAATTGCCTACATAGATATTCATTATTAACTCCTTATTATTAAACTGGTCATGAGCATTTATTCCTGAATTTCAGGAATAACCCATTGACCATGCTGTTAATACAAATGACGATTAAAATTAGATTTTGACTTATCTCTACCATCTAACCAAATTGACTAAAAAAGGCATCAGCCCATACCAACTATCGGTTTAGGGGGTGTAATAATTTAACCCCGTCGATCTTGGTCAGTCTTGGCTCCCGACCCGTTCTCCGTAGTACTACGAAGGGTGAATATATCGGGAGACAGGCGCCCAGACAGGGTAGATAATTTATCCGAAGGATCTCCCGACAAGTCGGGATTTGCCTCGGGCATGATGCCTTTGGCATGACAAGATAACACCCTTTTCATCCTTCGGAGAACGGGATATCTCCGCTTCATAATATACATCCTAAATCTATTGTTTGTTTTATCCAAATTAGCAGGGTAAAAGCAGGAAGTGTTATTTTATTTGTCAAATTTTTTTAAAAGAAATGAAGAGGATTACAATTTTTATATACTATTACATAATGCCATTCGAAAAGAAGATTATATTCTCTTCAACCCTATTCGTTTATCTTTCCTAAAATATGTAATCAAGGATTATTGAACTAACATAGATTGACATAACTAAATGGAATATCGGAAGTGCTACCAATCCTTCCTTAGAACTCTTTTCTTTCAATATCTTGCAAACAACAATATCCAATATGCTGTTCCTTTCATTCCATACAATACAGGTACTGTTTTCAGGTTTCATATTTTGTCATTCTTTTTTTTTATATTTTGTATCTTTTTATTTTTTTAAATAACTCAAGTTTCGCACTTGGTAACTCTATTCCCTCAGTAACACGGAACTCTGTTCCGTCTGTATTATGAATCTCTGGTTCATAATATGGAGCAGAGCTCCTTTCAGGCTCGGGCCCGTCTTGGCTCCCGATATATGGGGAGACAGGCGCCCAGACCAGCTGACAGACGCTTCAGAGAAGCGAGTTACAATTTTAATCCACCTCATTTCAGGTTAACACGGAACTCTGTTCCGTCTGCCACCTGCGAAACTTGAGTTAAATAACAAACCATATCAATTCTTACTTCATTTCTTTTAATATCATTATATTGATAACAGTTTAAGTCACATCCGAATAATTTAAAACCATATTTTTTGTAAAATTCAATCGCATTATAATTGTTAGTTTGTGTTTCTAAAATTACACAATAGCATCTTTTTTCTTTAGCTATTTCTTTTGCTTTTTGGACAAGTAATTTTCCGTAACCTTTCTTTCTATGATCTTCATGAACAAGTAATTCGTATATCCTTAATCTATCACTCCAACTTTCCTTTCCAATTGTAAGCCAGGCAACAATATTGCCATCATCTTCGATTCCGAATATTTGACAACCATTTTCACTTTCTTCTTCCATCCAATCCTCAATTAAGGGTTCTTCATAATCCTTTATAATTTTATTTTCAGATTGAGTTAGTTTAAATTGGATATTCCAACCATTGTTGGTTTGTGTATAAATTACTTTATAGTATTTATCACTGATATAACGATAATGAAGCTTTACATTATTGTAATCCTCTTTTTTCAATTCAATCATTTTCATGTTTTATCCTAACCTTTTTTATAGTATTACAAATGAAATCTTTGTTTTTTTGGCAAAAAAATTAACCGCAAAGTTCGCTGAGTAGGTTCATCCTTCGCAGTAGCAGTCTTACTACTACGGAGAATGGACGCAAAGGACACAAAGATAATAAATAACTCAGTGAACTCTGCGTCTTCTCCCGACTTTAGTCGGGATCCCGTATCTATCGGGATTTGCGTTCTCTGCGGTTTACCGCGCTATGTAAATATAGAGTATTTCCCCCAATGATAATGCAAGACACAGAATAACAAACAATTGAGTTTAATAAATTTAAGTGATAATAAAAAACTTGCTTTGTATTTATTATTAAATATTTATTGCACACACATTTTAAATTATAAAAGGTGTCAAGAAAATATAAAGGAATTGTGCATAAGCCAGAAAGTGTTAAATTTTTTTAATTTGGAGAAAACATGAAACCGATTTATTTAGATTATAATGCCACAACTCCCGTTGCACCTGAAGTAGCACAAGCTATGAGACCTTTTTTAGATAATCATTTTGGTAACCCTTCCAGCATGCACTGGTATGGAATTCAAACTAAAAAGGCTATTGAAAATGCACGCAAACAAATTGCTGATTTGATACATGCTTATCCTGATGAGATTATTTTTACCAGTGGTGGCTCAGAATCAAATAATTTTGCTATTAAAGGGATTGCATTATCTCATAAAGATAGGGGAAATCATATTATAACCTCTTCAATTGAGCATCCTTCTGTTATGGAAGTTTGTGAATATTTAGAATCACAGGGATTCAATATTTCATATCTACCTGTAGATGAATATGGTTTGGTTAACCCAAAAGATGTTGAAAAAGCTATCACTCCTCAAACTATTTTGATTACAATTATGCATGCCAATAATGAGGTTGGAACAATTCAGCCTATTTCAGAAATTGCAAAGATTTCAAAACAAAACGATATTTTTGTTCATACAGATACAGCACAATCCATCGGAAAAATTCCCGTGTATGTGGATGAGTTAGGGATTGATCTTCTGACAATCGCAGGTCATAAAATATATGCTCCGAAAGGGGTTGGAGCTCTTTATATTCGTAGAGGAATAACTTTGCAAAAGTTCATTCATGGTGCAGATCACGAGCAGAATCTACGGGCTGGAACTGAGAATGTTCTGGGTATTGTCGGTCTAGGAAAAGCCTGTGAAATTGCAGGGAGGGACCTTAAGAAAAATAGTAAATATATGAAAAAGATGAGGGACCTACTTCATCAAAAACTCAATGAATCAAATCTTAATTTTCATTTGAATGGGCATCCAGAAAAGCGTTTGCCTAATACTTTAAGTTTAGGATTTTATAAAGTAGAAGCGAACACTATTCTTTCTGAAATGAGTGGAGTTG
The DNA here is from genome assembly GCA_023129415.1 of Candidatus Cloacimonadota bacterium. Lineage (GTDB taxonomy): Bacteria > Cloacimonadota > Cloacimonadia > JGIOTU-2 > JGIOTU-2 > JAGMCF01. Next base: position 43,416 of record JAGMCF010000151.1, on the reverse strand, counting down.
CAGCTTCTGCTGGTGCTGCGTGTCATTCTGACAGGATAGATGTTTCTGCTGTTTTGCAAGCAATGAATGTGCCCATTGATTATGCAATGGGAACTATTCGTTTTTCAACAGGTAAATTTACAACTGAAGAAGAAATTGAGCAAGCGGCGGAAATTATTATCAAAACTGTGCAAAAATTTCAAGCAAAGAAAGAGCATATTATAATTGATATGAAAGAAGAAATCAAATTGACTCATTTTACTCATGGAATGGGATGTGCTTGCAAGATTGAACCCCAAATATTGGAAACAATATTACAGAAACTGCCCATTCCAGATGATAAGAATATTCTGGTAAGCACAAATACTGCTGATGATGCTGCTGTTTACAAAATTGATGAAAATACTGCAATAGTTGTTACTGTAGATTTCTTTACCCCTATTGTAGATAACCCTTTTGATTTTGGAATGATAGCTACTGCAAATGCTTTAAGTGACATTTATGCAATGGGTGCAAAACCACTCTTTGGATTAAATATTGTTGGATTCCCAACCAATCGTCTGCCAATAAGTGTATTGGAAGAAATTTTACAAGGTGCCCAGAAAAAAGCGAGAGAAGCTGGTATAACTATCATTGGCGGACATTCTATTGAAGATACAGAACCGAAATATGGCATGGTTGTTGTTGGTCTTGTTCATCCAGAAAAAATTTGGAAAAATATTGGTATGGTTCCCAATGATGCGATTCTTCTTACAAAACCAATTGGAACTGGCATTTTATCTACTGCTATGAAGAGAGGATTACTTTCCAAAAATCAAAAATCAGAATTAGTTGAGACAATGGAAACTTTGAATAATTACACATCTCAAATATTAAATGATTTTACAGTCCATGCTTGCACAGATGTTACGGGTTTTGGTCTATTAGGGCATTTATCTGAAATGACAAAAGCAAGTGATGTGGATGTTGAAATATTTGCAGATAATGTAAAACTCCTTAATGGTGCAGCTGAATTTGCAACTGGGAATATCATTCCCGGAGGGACTTTATCCAATTTGAAATTTGTTGAGCCAATTGTGGAATGGAGTTCATCAATTTCTTATGTTCAGAAAGTTCTTTTATCCGATGCACAAACTTCTGGTGGTTTGTTAGTTTCTATTCCAGAAGATGAATGTAAAGAATTAATGGACAAATTTCAGAAAAAGGGAATTCAAGGATTTTCAAAAATTGGAAGAGTAATTTCCAATGGTACTGGGAAAATTTTTGTTAAATAAAAAATTGAATTTTTTTACAATTATTTACAATAACTGTGTTTTTCATTATTTTAAATCCCAACCTTAATAGTTCATATTAATTAGTGTCTGTCCGTAAAATCATTGTTTGTAGAACGACCTTTCCGTCTGGGCGCCGAGACCGACCAAGGTCGTTAATGTAAATAGGCTTTAAATGTGCCTTAAGAAAACGAGCTAGGAACCTCGTTCTACATTTACGGACAGACACTAATTATATTTCCTGAAAAATCCTATAATATTTGACAAAAAATTATTAATCAGCAAATTTAACTAAAAGCAGAGCGAGTTTTTGCTCCGATTGTTCGGAGCATTTTTTGTATGAGAAAAATACAGTATGAAAAATAATGAAATTTTGGAAGATATTATTAAAAAAGTATGTCAAAGAATGAATATTCAGCTCTATGATTGGCAGTTAAAAGGAAGACATAATAATCAATCTCTGGTGGTTTATATTACCAGGAAAAATGGTGTTACATTGGATGACTGCCAGAAAATTAGCCAGGAGATTGGAGATGAATTGGATATGAGAGACATATTTGAATCAAGATATGTTTTGGAAGTTTCATCTCCAGGTCTTAATAGAAATTTGAAAACTCCTCAACATTTTATTGATGCTCTAAATGAATTAGTTAAGATTAAATTTCTTAACGATGAACAGAACATTCAAATAGTAAAAGGCGTTCTGAAATCTGCCAATGAAGATTCTATCTCTATTAAATTAGATGAGGAAAAAAATATTACCATATTTTATGAACAGATAAAGAATGCCAAGGCAGTATTTAACTGGTCATCTGAATTCTCTAAAAAAAATAGAAAGAATTAGGTGCGAGATGGGATTTAATTTAATTGCAATTATAGATGAATTTGCAAGGCTTAAACAGATAAAAAGGGAAGTTATTGCAGATATAATTAAAGATAGTTTAGAAGCAACATTATCAAAGAAGTTAAATCCAAATTGTGAATTATCTGTTGAAATTAATTTTGATGAAAATAAAGTGGTTGCCAAATTATCAACAAAAGTAGTTGAAGAAGTCAAGAAGAATTTTGATGAAATCAGCATAAAAGATGCTCAGAAGATTATTCCAACAGCTCAGATCGATGATTATATTTCAGTTGAAATTCCTATCTCTGAATTTGGCAGGAAAACAATTCAATCAGCAAGACAGGCTATAATTAATAGAATAAGGGAGTCTGAAACTGAAAAAATCAAGGTTGATTATGAAAAGCAAAAAGGACAAATTGTATCTGGTGTTGTAAAAAAGGTGGAATATAATGGTTATATTGTTAATATTGGTTTTACTGAAGGGTTACTCCCAACAGAAGAACAAATTGAGACTGAATTTTATAAGTCAGGCGATTATATAAAAGCATATATTGCTAATATTAGAAATCAAAAAGGAAGAGTAAGGGTAATACTTTCAAGAAGGAGACCGGAATTTATAATAAAATTATTTGAAAGTGAGATCCCAGAAATATTAGATGGATATGTTGTTATTAAGAAGATTGTAAGAGAACCGGGATATCGAACCAAAGTTGCTGTTTATAGTACAAATAAAAATATTGATGCATTTGGAAGTTGTGTTGGACCAAAAGGTATGAGAATTGAAGAGATAAAAAAGGAACTTCACGGTGAACAGGTTGATATAATTGTTTGGAGTGAGAATCATGAACAATTTATTAAAAATAGTGTTGGTAATGAGTTAGTAAAAAGAGTATATTTGGCGGATAAAGGAAAATTTGCACAAATTATTGCTGACCCAAAGAATAAGAATATTGCAATTGGTAAAGGTGGTAAAAATATTAAATTAGCAGCAAAACTTACGAATTATAAATTGGATGTCTTATTAGAAGAGGAATATGAAGAAATATCAGCTAATGAACGCAGAATTACAAGTCCTATTTTTGAACTTGAAGGTGTTACGGAAAATATTGGAAGAATCTTACATAATGCAGGTTATACTTCTGTTCAGGATATACATCTTGCTTCCATTCGTGAACTTTGCCAGATTGAAGGTATCGGTGTGAAAACTGCAGAAAAAATTAAAGAATCTGCTAAATATTTCTAACCCTATTAGAAATTGGCTAAATGCAAATATAAGAAAATAATAATTCAGATAAAATTTCTAACCGGGCGAGATGGTAAACAAAGCAAGTAATGCAGGACATATACCCAGCCGAACTTGTGTTATATGTAAAAATAAAGATGCAAAACCAAATTTATTAAGATTCGTAATTAAAAATGATATTATAGTTTTTGATTATAAACAAAAAATGCAAGGTAGAGGATATTATTGCTGTGTAACTTCAAATTGCATAAATAAACTTGAAAAATGGTTGAAGAAAAGAAAGAGAAAATAGCTAATATGTTAAGATTAGCGAGGAAAGCTAAAGCTGTTGAATTAGGCAGAAAGGCGGTAGAAAAATGGATTTTCAGACATAAGAACGGGTTAATATTTTCTGGAAAGAAAGATAACAGTTTTATAAGAAAGAAGGCTGAAATATGTAAGCTAAAAGGTTTTCAAATTTCCTTTATTTTTTCTGATGAAGATTTAGGTAAAATTTTTGGCAGACGAAAATTAACATTAGTAGCTATTAACAACATACATTTTATAGAAGGTATTAAGAAGATTTTAAATGATTAGAGGCAAAATATGAATCAAAAAAGGGTTTATGAACTTGCTCGGGAATTAAAAATTTCTCCGCAAGCATTAATCTCGATTTTAAAGGATATGACTGTAGTTGTAAAAAGTCATATGAGCTATATTGATAAAGAGTCTGTTGAAAAAATTAATAAAATGTTTTCTGAGCAGATGGAAGCAGCTAAAGTAAGGCAAAAACAGAGAAAAACCTATCAGGAACAATTGCGTTCTAAAAAGTATCAAAGATCTAGAAAACCTGTTAGTGAAAAAACCGTCAGTCCTGAAGAGAAAGTTTTACAAGAGTCATCAAAAAAGGGAGAGTTTAAAAAACAACCTTTGGAAAAAATAAAAGCAGAAGAGGAAAAAGCAAAACCAACATTAGAAAAAAAACCTTCTCCAACCAAACCTGGCACAGAAAAGAAAAAAGAAAAAGTTAGATTTAAAGACAAAAAGGCAAGACTTCGTGAAGAACGAGAAAAGAAATTTTTTGATCAACAACAAATAAAGGGAAATATAAAAGCTACTCTTTCAAAGGAATCAAAAGTAAAAAAATATAAAAAAGATAAGGTTGTAAAAGAAGAAAAACCACAAAAAATAGTTATAAGCGAGTTTACTTCAGCTTCGGAATTAGCAAAGATTATGGGTAAAAATTCAATTGAGATAGTTGCTAAATTCATGGAGCTTGGAAAGATGATTACAATCAATCAGAGGTTGGATAAAGAGTCGTTGATAATGATTTGTGATGAATTCAATTTTGAAGTGGACTTTGCAGAACAATATGGAAGTGATATTTTATCTGTAGAGCAAAAAGAGATTGATAAGGTTGAGGTTAAAACAAGACCCCCTGTAGTTGCAATTATGGGTCATATTGATCATGGCAAGACATCCATACTTGATTATATAAGAAAAAGTAACATTATCGCTGGTGAAGCTGGTGGAATAACTCAGCATATTGGAGCATATCAAGTAGAATTTAACAATCAAAAGATTTCATTTGTTGATACACCCGGTCATGAAGCTTTTACTGCTATGAGAGCCAGAGGAGCAGAGATTACAGATATTGCTGTGATTGTAATTGCTGCAGATGATGGCGTTATGCCCCAAACAATTGAAGCGATTGACCATGCAAAAGCTGCAGATATACCTATAATTATTGCCATTAATAAAATTGATCTACCTAATGCTGATACTGAGAAGGTAAAAGTTCAACTTGGTCAACAAAATATCAGACTGCACGGTTGGGGTGGTTCTGTAGAGTATGTTGAATGCTCTGCGAAAACTGGAGAAGGTATTGATAATTTATTAGAAACAATTCTTTTAGTTGCTGAAGTTGAAGAATTGACAGCGAGATATACTGGTAATGCAGAAGGAGTTGTTATTGAAGCAAAGTTGGACAAAGGAAAGGGATCAATAGCCACAATATTAGTACAAAATAGTGTTTTAGAAACTGGTGATATTGCAATTTGTGGTGCTCAATTTGGGAAAGTTCGTTTAATGATTGATGAACGAATGCAAACAGTAAAATCCTGCTATCCATCCGGAGTTGTGCAGATTTTAGGTTTAAATGGAGTTCCGCAAGCAGGTGATACTTTTAATGTTGTAAAAGATGAAAAAAGTGCAAGAGAAATAACTTCCAAAAGACAATTTATTATTAGACAGCGACAGATTGCAAGTGGTAAAGATATAACTTTAGATAATTTATTTGATAGAATTCAACAGATCAAGGCAAATGCACTGAATGTAATAGTAAAAGCAGATACTGATGGTTCAGTTGAAGCGATTTGTGATGCTCTTCAAAAGATACGAACAGAAGAAATTGAAGTTAATGTAATTCATAAGGCAGTTGGTGGAATCGTTGAAGCTGATGCAAATCTGGCTGCAGCCTCAAATGCAATTATTATTGGCTTCCATGTTCGTCCAAATGCTGAAGCGAGGAAAGCTGCTGAATTTAGTAAGATTGAGATAAGATTATATGATGTTATTTTTGAAGCAATTGACGATGTAAAAAAATCACTTGAAGGTTTACTTGCACCAGTTATTCATGAAGAAATTATGGGAACTGCAGAAGTGAAGCAGATATTTAAAATTTCTAAAGTTGGTACTGTTGCTGGTTGCTTTGTTACTGAAGGGAAAATTATTAATAACGCTCTTGTCAGACTTTTCTATGAAGATATAAAAATTTATGAGGGAAAGATTGCTTCCCTTAGAAAATTTCAGAATGAAGTGAAAGAGGTAAATGAAGACCAGGAATGTGGAATTGCTATTGAAAATTTTAATGATATAAAGGTGGGGGCTATTATTGAAGCGTACATAAAAACCGAAGAAAGAAAAAAAATAGAATAATATAAATTTATGCCAGTAAAAAGCATAATAATAAATCTTTATTTGCCATTATCAAGATCTTTAAAAAGCAAAAGAAGTATTATAAAAAGTATCATACAAAAAGTACATAATAAATATAATGTTTCAATTTCTGAAATAAATAATAATGATAAGTGGAAAAATGCTACACTTGGTATTTCTATAATTGCCAATGAAATGCCTTATATTGAGAAGCAATTATCAGCAATTATCAATTTTATTGAAAATAACTATATTAATATTGAGATAACTAAAATTGAGGATTATTATTAATGTCAAAATTTCATCAAGAGAGATTAAATGTACTTATTAAACAAAATCTGTCGAAAATAGTCCGATTTGATTTACGAGATAAAAGAGTAAAAAATATTACAATTGAAAAGGTTGATGTTTCTCCTGATATGCATTATGCAACGATATATTTCTCAATTTTTGGTGATAAAGAAAGTAAATATGCTCACAAGGGTTTAAATAGAGCTAAGAAATATATTAGAATGAGACTGGCAAAAACTCTTAACTTAAGATATACTCCAGAATTAAATTTTGTTTATGATAATATTCCTAAAGATGCTCATTCAATAGAATTGCTTATAGAAAAAGAACGCAAAAAATATGAAGATTGATGAATTTAAATTTGAATTCCGGAAGATAATTGATAATAATAAGAATTTTATTCTTACAACACATGAAAATCCAGATGGTGATGGAATAGGAGCACAGTTTGCTTTATTCTTATATCTAAAACAATTAGGTAAAAATATTAAAATAATTAATCAGGATAAACCATTGAGCAAGTATCATTTTCTTGGTCTATCTGATAAAGTTCAAACTAAGGTTATTAATAGTGCAGATTATATAATTATTATGCTCGACTTTAATGAAAAAAAGAGAGTTGGGCAAAAAATCCAAAAAATATTTGATAATTATAAGAATTTGATTTGTATTGACCATCATAAGGAACCAGAGGAGCTTACTAATTCAATATCATATATTGATATTTATTCTTCTTCAACTTGTGAGATAATTTATTTACTTTTAAAAGATGAGATTAATAATTTTTCCTCAATCTGGAAACAAAAATTTGCTAATTTTTTATATACTGGTTTGATTTATGATACTAATAATTTTGCAAATAGTAATGTTAAACCAGTAACCTTTTCAATAGCTAGTAAGTTGATTGAATTAGGAGCTAATAATAATTTATGTTATCTTAATCTTTTTGAAAACAGGTCATTATCTGAATTAAGATTGTTAGGTGAAACTTTATCATCTATAGAAGAATATTTTGATAGTAAAGTTGTTTGTTATTTAACTTCTCAGAAGATGCTTAAGGATTGTAATGTAGATATGGAACTGACATCAGGATTTTCAAAAGAAGTAAAACCTACAGATGAACATGAAGTAATTATCTATTTTCGTGAACTAAACAAAAATCATTATCGTTGCTCCCTCAGATCGAAAAATCTAAATGTTCAAAAAATTGCAAAAAATTATGATGGTGGGGGACATAGGCATGCTGCAGGTTTTGAGGTAGAAATGGAATTACAGGAATTAAAGGAAAAACTTGTGGAATTAATTAGAGTCTGTCCGTAAATGTAGAACGAGGTTCCTAGCTCGTTTTCTTAAGGCACATTTTCCGAGGGATCTGCCTTTGGCATGAAAAGCCTATTTACATTAACGACCTTGGTCGGTCTCGGCGCCCAGACGGAAAGGTCGTTCTACAAACAATGACTTTACGAACAGACACTAATTATCAATGAGAAACACGAAGCAGAAAGTAAACGATAAATAAAGGAAAAATGGCAAATGCAAATTATGCTTTTGGCATGCGTGTTAATTTGAAATTTGGATTTTGAATTTATTTAGGATTTAGTCCCGACAAATGTCGGGAGGATTTAGGATTTTTTATATGTATGGCTTGCTTAATATTGATAAACCGACTGGAATAACCTCTTTTGGAGTTGTTAAGAGAATCCGTTATCTTACCGGGGTAAAGAAAGTTGGTCATGCAGGCACGCTTGATCCATTTGCTACTGGAGTACTTTTGGTTTTTGTCGGAAGAGAAGCAACTAAATATATTTCAAATTTCTCAGATTTATATAAAGAATATTTTGCTAAGATTAAATTTGGCGAAAAGACCGATACAGCAGACTTAACAGGCAAAGTTATTGAAGAAAAACCTATTGCTGAATTGTCAATTCCTCAAATAGAAGCAGTTTTTAAAAATTTCATTGGCAATATTGAGCAAATTCCACCAATGTATTCAGCAGTCAAAAAGGATGGTATTAGGCTTTATAAACTTGCCAGAAAAGGTGAAATTGTTGAACGAAAGCCAAGAACTGTTGTGATAAAAGAGTTGAGATTGTTAGATTATAAGAAGCCATTTTTAAAGTTTTCAACAGTAGTTTCTAAAGGAACTTATATACGCACATTAGCAGAGGATATTGCTGAAAAACTTGGAACAGTTGGACATTTAGTTGAGTTGCGAAGAATGCGAATTGGGGATTTTGTGATTGAAAAAGCATTAAATTTGGGTGAACTTGATAAGGAAAAAATTGAAAAATATATTCACAATGTGGAGTAGCCCTCAATTTAATTGCTATCCATTATACACAAATATGGAATTCTCCATAGAAGCCCACAAATTCATTTGTGGGTATAATAAGAATAAAAGGCTAAAATATCAACCGTTTCAACGGTTTATCAAATTTATAAACCATTAAAATGGTTAGAAATGTGGATTCCCATTGTTACCCACGATTAAAATCGTGGGCTTCTAAATGCTCTGTAGAAGCCAATCTACAGAGTTATGTATAATGAACAGATTTAATTGAGGGGTCTGTCGCCTTTTGCTTAACAGAGCAAGCACTCCCAAAAATGAGTTAATATGAAACTATCAAAATTGCTACTAACAATCTTATTGCTGTTTACCATAGTTACTAATCTTTTGTCTGCCGAAAAAATTGGCGGTTTATCAGGCTGGATAACTGATAAAGAAACCAAAAAGCCAATTACGGGTGTGGCAGTGATGGTTGAGGATTCAATAAGATATATCAGTGATGAGAAAGGACGATATATCATTCATAATATTCCTATTGGCTCATATCAAATTACTTTTAATAGATTGGGGTACAAGACCCAAACAAAAACAAATATATTTGTTAAACCGAACCGTAATACAATTCTCAATGTGAGTTTGCATCTTGAAGCCATTAAAATGTCAGGGATAACAGTTAAAAATAAACAATTTTTCATTGAAATTCCAGATGCCCCAGTTAGTTCAAAAAATCTGGATGTTGAAGAGATCCGTCTTCAACCTTCAGGGACTTATGATATTCAAAGAGCAATTCAGGCACTTCCTGCTGTAGTTTCTGGTTCAGATACTGAAAATGAAATAATTGTGAGGGGAGGAAATTACGGTGAGAATCTATTTGTAATAGATAACATAGAATTATCAAACCCGAATCATTTTGCCTGGCAGGGCTCTGGTGGCGGTCCAATCTGTATCCTCAGCCCAGAATTTATTAAAGAAATTGATTTTTATGCTGGAGCATTCCCAAGTAAATATGGAGATAAAGCATCATCGGTGTTAGACATTACTACCAGAAATGGAAATGAAAACCGATTTGAAGCTAAACTCGATATTGGAATGGCTGGTTATGGTGGAAATATAGAAGGACCTTTCCCAGCAAAAAGTGGTTCATATATCTTTTCATACCATCGGAGTTTTCTTAGTTTGGTTAGTGAGAGTTTTGGGTTAACAGCTGTGCCAAATTACCATTCCATTTTTGCCAAACAAGTGATTAATATTTCATCTACTCAGAAGCTAACCCTTAATCAAATTTGGGCAAATGATTGGATTGATATCAAACATGAAGAATCAACCTATACACAAGGAGCAGGAGATGAAGATATTTATGCGAAATCAGGACAATATGCAATTGGTGCAACACTGAGGAGTATTTTCAAAAATAGTTACTCCCTTTTAACCCTTTACAGAAATTATAACTGGTGGCATATTGATATCTATGAAGCAAATAAGAAAGTTGCAGATCACAGAGTATTTTATAATCATTCTTATGAAGCCCATAATACCCTTAAATTTGACCTCAATTTTCCTAAAACAAGGATTGGTAAACTCTCTTTTGGTTTAAACCTGAAAAATGTAGAAACCAAAGATGAACGGTTTATGAAACCAGATACGGTTTTTGTTTATGAATATCCAGTTGTTGATTCAATAATAGTAGATACGATTATCGTAGATACTTTAAATATCTATTCTTATGGACCAGATAACAAAATTGATGCTGATATCAATGCTTTCAAAATTGGTTCTTTTATACAATGGAAAAATAATTTCGGTTTACTAAATATTAATGTCGGTTTTAGATATGATTATTTTACATATTCAGAACAAGAGGGTATTGCACCTCGATTAGGATTGAAATATACATTATCTGAAAATTCAAGCCTTAATTTTGGATTAGGTCGTCACTATCAAAATCCTGAGTATTATCAATTAACTTTTGATGAACGAAATAAGGTTTTAAAGCCAAAATTTACAGACCAGATTATTCTTGGATTTGAGCAGTTACTTTCTGAAGATATTAAAGCAAGTGTGGAAACATACTACAAAAAATACAAAGATGTTCCTATAAATTATGCTATGACAACTGCTGAGCCAAATGATCGGGATACCTATTTTGTTAATGTTGGTAAGGGATATGCAAAAGGTATAGAATTCTTTTTGCAGAAAAAGGTCAAAGATGATTTCTGGGGAACTTTAAGCTATTCCTATTCAGTTGCTAAAGCAAAAGACCCACGAGACTCAACCGGCAAAAAAGAGTTTGATTGGGATTTTGATTATCGGCAAGTATTCACAGGTGTTTTGGGTTACAAAATTGAATTTATGAAATACAATTGGTATGAACAGGCAAGTAAATGGCTACGCTATTTTGCATGGACTTGCCTTGTCCCTTCTGATGAAACAGAAATCTCTATCAAGTTTAGGTATTTAGGTGGCAAACCATACACAGAACAGACTTATATTGATAGTTTAAGAAGATGGAGAATTTTACCAGACAAGGATATCAACGATAAACGTTTTCCTCCTTATAAAAGATTTGATCTCCATATACATCATCGCTGGTTTTTTGACAAGCTAAATATAGTAAGTTATCTTGAAATTGATAATCTATTCAATACAAAAAATATCTGGGACTATGCATATAGGGAGGACGGAACAAAAGAAAAGGTTTATCAATGGGGTAGAATGATTGTTGGTGGAGTGATGATTGAATTTTAGCTACAAGGATAGTATATTGAATTATGAAATTTGGAATAAGCCACAAAAAACACAAAATAACACGAAAAGAATTATTATTTTTTTTGCCTTTTGTGAATTTTTGTGTGATTTTGTGGCTAATAAGATTGAATAATGAAAAGTATACACAAAATTAAGCATAAATTAAAAAATCCTGTTGTAACAGTCGGTACTTTTGATGGTGTGCATTTAGGACATCAGAAGATTATGAACACTTTAGTAAATAGAGCAAAAACAATTGGTGGAGTATCTGTAGTTATAACTTATCATCCACATCCATTAGAGATTCTAAATAATAGACATTTTCCATATCTTCTTACTGAGAAGATCAAAAAGGAAGATTTTCTCAAAGAGATAGGCATTGATTATGTTCTCTGGCTTGATTTTAATGAGCAATTGGTAAACCTTTCTCCAGAAGATTTTATTAAGAAATATTTTGTTGAAATGTTAGCATCAAAAGAAATAATTATAGGTTATGATTGGCATTTTGGAAAGAATCGTGAAGGAGATTATCATCTATTAAAAAAGTTTGAAAAGATATATGGCTATAAGACAGATGTGGTAAGAGAAGTAAAAGTTGGGAGTGAAATCATATCCAGTACAAAAATTCGCGAGTATATAAGGAAAGGAAACATAGAACTTGCGAAAAAGATGTTAGGAAGAGATTATTCGATTTTAGGAAGAGTTGCACAAGGGGATAAAATTGGGAGACAACTTGGATTTCCCACTACAAATCTTGAACCTGTTGAGCCAAGAAAATTACTTCCTGAATATGGTGTTTATTTAACAAAAGTAAAATTTCACCACAAATATTTATGGGGGATTACAAATATTGGAAGAAAGCCAACAATAAAAAGGAATAACAGAAGAAAATTTATTGAGACCTATATCTTTGATTTTAATGAAGACATTTATTCTGAAGAAATAGAACTTATTTTTATTAGAAAAATGCGTAATGAAAAAGAATTTGCAAATCGAGAAGAACTTATTGAGCAAATAAAGTTAGATGAAAGCATTGCAAGATGTATAATTGATATTAGAAACTTGACTTAATTTCTAGAATTTTAGATTTTTTATAAAAATTACTCCAATCGGAGAGAAAGGAACAACAATGCTACAAAGTGAACTTACAAAAATTACAAGACGATATAATATTCCTAAAGTGGAATATATTTATTCAAATAATGAGATTAAGTCTGTATTAATCAATATTGATGATTTTATAAGGCTAATTGAAACAGTTGATATAAACCTTAATTCGGAACTTATGGACTCAATTAAGATGGGTTTTAAGGATTTTGAGGCCGGAAATATAGAAACTGAAGATGAGGTCTTTGGTGATTTATAAAAAACTTTTCACTAAGGAGTTTGTCAAAAGAATTGATAGATACAAGCACTTGAAAAGGCAAATCAAAACTAAAATTGATTTACTTTGTAAAGACCCATATCATAATTGTAAAAGTGAACTTTTAGTTGCAAACCTTAAGGGTTTAAGAAGTGCAAGATTTACAAAAAATATACGAATAATTTTTGTGATTTGTGAAGAATTCTTCCATCCCAAGTGTAAAGATTTGGGAAAAAAATCCATTGTATTCATAACAATAGATATTCATAATAAGGCTTATAAATAGTTTTTATAGTACACATTATTCTAATGAGAGAGCTAAGAACATATTATTTGGAATATGCTCTTTGATAAAGAATCTCTCCGTTTTTTTTCTGTTGATAATAGAAATAGTAAAAGATTGAAATGAAAAACAAAATCTCAGCAATCATCACTGCCGCAGGAAAAGGTGAAAGGATGAATTCATCTGTAAAAAAGCAGTTTATGCTACTTGCCGGAAAACCAATCGTAATTCATACAATTGAGAAATTTCTCAAAGCAGATATTTTTTATAAAATTTTAGTTACATTAAATCCAGAAGATATGCAGTTTGCCAGAAAATTATTTTTTAATGAATATAAATTTCCTCAGAATAAATTTATCATTGTGAATGGTGGAGAAACAAGACAGCAATCAGTATTAAATGCTTTAGAAGTTTCTCCATCTGATAGAGATATAGTAGTGATTCACGATGGAGTTCGTCCATTTGTAAAAGTAGAAGAAATTAAAGAGATTGTAGATATTGTCTATGAAAAGAGTGCTGTTTCTTATGGTTTACCGGTAAAAAATACAATAAAATCTGTGACTCATAACGAAGTAGTTAATACGTTGCCAAGAGAATATCTTTGGGAAATTTTTACACCACAAGCTTTTCGGTTCCAAATTATCTATGATGCACATCAACAATCTCTTGATACAGGATTTTTTGCGAATGATGATGCAGAATTAGTAGAGAAGATAGGTGTGCCTGTTTTCGTTTTGGAAGGTTCACCAGAAAATATTAAAATTACAGATAAATTTGATTTGAAAATTGCAGAAGCGATTATGTCGAAAAATATGAATAGCACACAGAAACGACGCTAATTAACGCCCTGTGTAAGCGGTGAGACTGATGAAAAGTTATATTATTCCATTAAATTAGATATTTTATTTAATCAGCGGTCATCAGCCTTATCAGTGTTCTTCTGTGTCGAATTAGGGTTAAAAAATATGAGAATAGGTTTCGGTTATGATGTGCATCCTTTAGTAAAGGATAGAAAACTTGTATTAGGTGGAGTTGAAATCCCATTTGAAAAGGGATTGTTAGGTCACTCAGATGGTGATGCATTGATACATGCCATTATTGATGCACTTTTCGGTGCAGCTGGCTTGGGAGATATTGGCTCTCATTTTCCTGATACGGATTCAAAATATAAAGACATTTCCAGTTTAATTTTATTAGAAGAAACAGGTAAGATTTTGGCTAACAAAGAATTTTATATAATTAATATTGATTCAACTATTGTTCTTGAAAAGCCTAAGTTACAGAAATACATTCCATCAATGAAAAGTAATATTGCTGATAAACTTGACATTGAAATAGGACAAATCTCTATAAAAGCCACAAGAGAAGAAGGACTGGGATTTGTAGGAAAAGGTGAAGGTATAAAAGTTTATGCTGTTGCTTTAATAAAAGAGTTTTAATGTGGAGTGCTGAAACGAGGATCCCGATTTATCGGGAGACGAACTTTCAGCATAACGAGACTTGCGAAAAGTTCTCCCCGAATAAATCGGGGATCGTTTTCGCCTCGCTTCGCCGTAGCCTGCCCTCAATCCAGATTATATTGGAATGGAAGATAGGCTACGCGAAGGCAAGCACTCCAAAAAGTAAGAAACGGGGTTAAGTGAAAGCAGATTTAGTAATCAAAAATGCAAAAGAACTTCTGACCCTTCAATTTTTGATATTATCTATAAGATTTCAGGAGGTTATATATGTATGCACATATTTCAATTGACCCAAAAGTTTGTCATGGGCAAGCTTGTATTAAAGGAACTCGCATTCCTGTCCACCAAGTTGTACGAATGTTAGCTAATGGAGATACAATTGCTGGACTTCTCAAAGAGTATCCTTCTCTTGAATGGAATGATATTCTTGCCTGTTTAGACTATGCAGCATCTCTGGCTGAAGAGCAGATTACACCAATTGAAAAAGTAGTAAGTATGAGATGAAGATATTTGTGGATGAAAACATACCATTAATAACTGTCCAGACTTTGCGTGAGATAGGGCACGATGTAATAGACATTCGTGGCACCGATGATGAAGGTATGGCAAGATGAATCTCTTTGGGTCAGGGTCCAACAAGAAGGGCGATTGTTGATTACAACAGATAAGGGTTTCACCCAATACCGTAACGAACAACATTCAGGCATTTTAATTGTTCGTCTCAGACAGCCAAATAGTCGCAAGATTCACCAGCGAGTTATGACAGCAATGAATCAATTTACATTAGAGGAATGGTCTGGTTTGATAGTTGTGATGCGAGATATTGTTCAGAGTACTTGGCGAACGAAACTAAAATATAAAAGTCAATAATGAAAGTAGATTTAATAATAGGAAATGCAAATCAACTTCTGACAATTAAGTCGGAAGGTCTTAAATTTGGTATTGAGATGCAAAATCTTGGTATCATTCAAGATGGGGCTGTTGCCATTCTTGGCGAAAAAATCGTAGATGTTGGAGTCACAAAGAAAATCTTAAGAAAGTTTTATTCAGAGAATATCATCGATGCAACTGGAAAAGTTGTTATGCCCGGTTTTGTTGACCCACACACTCATCCGATTTTTGTGAAAACCCGCGAAAATGAGTTTGAAATGCGAATTATGGGTAAGTCATATAAGGAAATTTCTCAATCTGGTGGTGGAATTCGTTCAAGTGTAAATGATGTCCGCAATGCTTCAAAAGAAGAATTAGTTGAGTTGGGTCTAAAACGAGTAAATAAAATGCTTGAACAAGGCACGACAACAATTGAAGCAAAGAGCGGATACGGACTTTCCACAGAGTCAGAAATAAAAATGTTAGAAGCCCTCTCAGAGATTAACAGAATTACAAAAATGGATATTATTCCTACATTTTTAGGTGCTCACGAATTTCCAGAAGAATATAAAAATAATCGCGAAGAATATATTAAAATTTTAATTGACGAAATGCTACCGGAAGTTAAAAAGCGAAATCTTGCCGAATATTGTGATATTTTTTGTGAGAAACATGTTTTTAATATTGAGCAATCTAAAAGAATTTTAACAGAAGCAAAAAAAATAGGCTTTAAGATTCGTATGCATGCTGATGAATTAGAACCAATTGGTGGCGCCGAACTCGCCGCAGAAATCGGTGCAGTTACTGCTGACCATTTAGTAGCAGTTTCTGATAATGGAATTCAAAAGATGAAGGAAGCAAATGTAATTCCAATTTTGCTTCCGGGCACGACTTTTAGTTTAGGATTGAAAAAATATACACCAGCAAGAAAAATGATAGAAACTGGTTTACCTATTGCTTTAGCAACAGATTTTAATCCTGGTTCCTGTCATTGTGATTCTATGCAAACTGTAATTAGTATAGCATGTATAGAAATGGGTTTACTGCCTTCTGAAGCCATTACTGCATCTACGATTAATGCTGCTTATTCCTTAGAATTAGGGGACACAATTGGTTCAATAGAAGTTGGAAAGCAAGCAGATATTTTGATAATGGATATGCCTTCATATAAATATCTTCCTTACCATCTTGGCAGTAATTGCGTGGAGATTGTGATAAAAAAAGGAAGATAGTTTGTGATAATATAAAATCGTAAATTTTAATTTCTCGGGATACAATGAAAATAAACAAGAAGCTTATCTGGGATTATGAGTTTTCTGAAAGTGAGCTACATTCTGAAATGTTTCTAAAATGGTATATTGTAAGAGTATTAGAACGAGGAACTGACAAGGATTTACAGCAAATTGGTATAAAAAATATATTTAAGTATTTAAAAGAATTAAATCTAAGTCGTTCACAAAGAGAGTTCTGGGAATGGTATTTTTCATTACCAGATGTTAGAAAAAAATATGGGAATTCTCACTAATTTTCAAAAGAAGATACTCAAAGGTTTAGGTAAGAGTGAGATAGGAAATCAGAAAGATAGGAAAATTGCCCAGGAAGATTGAAAAAGTTACTATTAAAGAATTAAAAGAATTTTTTCTTAAAAAGGCAGAAGAATTTATCAGTGAGTTTGACAGCGAAAAGTAGGATAGTGAGAATTTTCAAATACGATTACATATACTTATTGGTCCTGAAGAACATTAAAAGAAGTGAGCGGTTTGATTTGGCAAAAATAGCAAACTAAAATATTTAAATAACAGTGAATAATTATGTGAGGTAAAAATGGTTAATCATAATAAAAAATATTTTATCCTTATTTTTATATTTAGTTTTATTATTGTAGAATATTCTTTATTTGCTCAAACTATACCCCAAAAGGATGAAGTATATTATAGTGTTTCAGTAGTTGGGAAAGTTTTGAGTCCTGGCGTATATTTTATGATTCCAACAAGTCGAGTTTCTGAAGCTGTTATGCAAGCAAATCTTCTGAGGGATACATTATTAGTTGATATTGAAAGCATCATGAGTAATGCTTCCACAAGAAATATTAGCTTGAAACGCGAGGATAAAACAATAAAGGTTGATTTGCAAAGATTTTATACCCTTGGTGATGAAGAAAATAATCCTTATATTATGGATGGTGATATTATCTTTGTGCCAGCATTGCAAAAAAAGGTATCAATTTATGGGGCAATAAACAGAGTCGGCACCTATGAATTGGTAGAAGGTGATAAAGTCAGTGATATAATTGAACTTGCAATGGGTTTTCGAGATGATGTATATCTGGATAAAGCTGAAGTTGTCAGGTTTAAAGATAATTATATGGAAACTGAAATTATAAGTATAGATTTAAGAAAAATAATTGAGAATACAGAATGCAATGATAATTTACTTTTAAAAAATGACGATAGGATTTTTATAAAAGCAATTCCTGAATATCATAAAAGAGAGGAGTTAAAAGTTACCATTTATGGTGCAGTGCAAAATCCTGATCAATATAATTTTACTGAGGGATATAGACTTTCAGATGCAATTGCTGCTTCTGGTGGGTTAAGAGATGATACATATTTAGAAAGAGCTGAAATTGTTAGATTCAAAAATGATCTTATTGATACAGAAATTATAACAGTTAATTTAAAGAATGTGATAGAGAATCCAGAATGTGAAGATAATTTATTACTTAAAAATGATGATAGGGTATTCATTCGCTCACTTCCTGAATTTCATGAAAAGAAAAGTATTACAATTTCTGGTGAAGTTAAATTTTTAGGAGTATATACTATTAAAGAGGGTAAAGTTTATCTTTCAGAAATTCTTGAAAAATGTGGCGGGATAACTAATAAAGCAGATTTGCAAAATGCTTATCTTCAAAGAAAAAGCAAAGAAGATGTTATTGATTCTGAATTTGAAAGATTAAAGAAAATGCTTGTTGAAGATATGTCAGATATGGAATATGAATATTTTAAGACTAAATCCCGAGAACTAAAAGGAAGACTTTCTACTGATTTTGTTAAGCTTTGGTTTGATAAGGACAAAGATGCAGATGTTTTATTAAAGAATGGAGATTTTATCTATATCCCTGATAAAACAATTACAGTGACAGTTTCAGGTCAAGTAAAGAATCCAGGACTTGTTACATATATTCCAGGTAAAAATTATTTATATTACATCGATAAAGCAGGTGGTTATGCCTGGAGAGCGCGCAAAGGAAAAATAAGATTAATTAAAGCCATAACTGGTGAATGGTTAAAACCAGGAGCAAATACAACTGTGGAAGTTGGTGATATGATATTCATCCCTGAAAAACCTGAAATAGAGTTCTGGGAATTATTTAAGGATATAATGGTTGTATCTGCACAAATCGCAACTGTTCTTATCGTAATTCAAAATGCAACGAGTAAGTAAGAAAAAGAGGATAAAATGCAAGAAAAAGAAATAAACCTGATTGATTATTGGAATATTATCTGGAAAAGAAAAAAATTTATTATAATTTCAGTAATTATCGTTACAGTCATATCTGCGGTAATTAGTTTAATTCTACCAAAATGGTATAAAGCAACTGCTGTTATTATGCCTCCCGAAACAGAAGAAAGCAGATTTGGAGGATTAAGCGCTAATTTGGGTGCATTTGGATTAGGTGGCATGTTTGGTGGGAGTGAAAGCCAGATGAGATTCTTAGCAATTTTGAAGAGTAGAACTTTATTAGAAGCGATGAATAAGAAGTTTGATTTCCAGAAACGCTACAAAACAGAAAACTTGGAAAGCACTATAAAAGCATTGCGGGAGAATATAAATATAAAAGTTGAAGAAGAAGAGCAGATTGTTGTTTCAATGTTAGATAGAGACCAGGAAATGGTAGCAGATATGGCAAACCATATTGTATATTGTTTGGACAATTTAAATATAACATTAACTGCTAGCAAAGCAAAAAGCAGCAGAGAATTTATTGAGAATAGAATACAAATTGTGAGGGATAGTCTGAATAAATTAGAAAATGAAATTAGTATGTTTATGCAGAAAAAAGGGATAATAAGCATTTCTGACCAGATGAAAACAGCTGTAGAAAAAGCAGCAGATATGAAAGCAGCAATTATGGCAAAAGAGGTTGAATTGGAAGTTAAAAAAAGAGTGCTTAGTATAAAAAGTCCTGAAGTAGAGTCATTAGAAAGCGAGTTGGTGATTTTACGGAAAAAGTTTAATGAATTTTATTCAGAAGCTTCGTCAGAGAAACTCTTTCTCAATTTTGATAAAATTCCAGATATGGAGAAAGAATATTTACAACTTAAAAGAAAAGCAGAATATTATGCTAAACTTTTAGAGTATTTAGGACCACAATACGAACAAGCAAAGATTGAAGAAGCAAGGGATGTTCCAACTGTGCAGGTTCTGGATAGGGCAAAACGACCTGAATGGAAATGCAAACCAAGAAGGGCTTTGGTTGTTATAGCAACGGATTTTATATTCTGTCTGTTTCTTCTTTCATTTTTTATTATTAAAATAAACATAAAAGAATAAATTTATGGATTTACTCCTAAAAGAGGATAGTTTGTTAAAATCCTCGTACATTCCTTTTTACATATTTTTTTTTGTAACTTCTATTTTTTTATCAACATTAATACCTCTTAACAAAATATTAATTGTAATATCTTCATTAATATTAGTATTTTTAATTTTTAAATTTCCAGAAATAGGATTTTCAATTTTCTTATTGACTGGAATTGTAAAAGGTATTACTCAAAATTTCCCTATTGATTTTACTTTATTGATTTTTATATTAACTTCTTTTTCAATGTTATATAAGTCAGTGACTAGGCGATATAAAATTGATTTAATAAATAAATATGTTTTATTCTTTTTCTTTTTTGTTTCAATGTTAATTATTAGCAACCTATACACAAAATCCCCCAATTCTGGTTTCTTAAAAACAATGAGATTTTCTATATTTAATTCCTTTTTATTTTTAGGTGGAATTAGTATCGGTTTTACTAAAAAGACTAGAATTAGATTTCTGAAAATATTACATTTTATGATTTTTATCTACAGTCTAATTTATGTTTATTTCCTAAAAGGTATGATAGGGATGAATTTTAAAGAATTGGCAAATTACCATATGCGACTTTCTTTAGTTGGGAATCCGATAGGTGTAGGTCGGATTTTTAGCATATTATCTCTAATTTCAATAATATGTCTTTTTTATGAAAAAAATAATTATAAAAAAATATTTTATATTTTGTGTACGATTTTGGGATTGATTATCACCATATCAACAAATTCAAGAGGACCATTTTTTGCATTAATAATTTCAATATTGATTTATCTATTCTTCTTTACAAAGCTAAACATGAAGAAAATTGTATATGCTTTGATTTTGATATCATTATTGTTTATTATTATATTTTCATTATTACCTGAGAGTTTAATATCTCGTTACAAATTATTTGGGAACAAAGAAGTTCATATTTCGAAAAAACAAGTCAGTGTATTCAACACTTTTATAATAAGAGAAAATTATATTAAAAAATCTTTAGCTTATTTAAATGAGAATCCTGAAAAGTTAATTTTTGGAGTTGGTTTAGGTGGTTTTAGCTATATTATTACAAATAGAGATATAAGAGCATATCCTCATAATATTTTTGTAGAAATTATTTTAGAGTTAGGAATAATTGGTTTGGTTTTATTTATTTTACCCTTTCTGTTTTTGCTCAATGATTTTATCTTAACAAAGAATAAAATAAATGAAAGTGAATACGGTCAGATTATTTTTTGGATAATGCTAACGGTTCTATTTTTGTTGAATGCTCAAGTTAGTGGTGATATTAATGATAACAGATTATTATGGTTCTTTCAGGGTGGTGTAGTGGGATTAATATTACAATATAAAAAAAAGAAAACTTATGATATCATTAAATAAAATAATTGTTTTATTTGGATTAAAAAAAAATAGTTTAAGTTACTCTTCGCTTATATTATTTTTAGGGAAATTATTTCATTCGATAAGTAGTTTGATTATTTTTATGATTCTTTCACGTTACTTTACTAAAACGGATTATGGAACTTATAGACAATTCTGGTTGTTTGGTTTTACTTTAATACCAATATTCTTGCTTGGGATTCCATCTTCAATAACTTATTTTATTGCAGGAGCGAAATCGCAACACCAAAAAACAGCTATAATAAATTCATTTATTATTTCTACAGCAATGACAGTTTTTGTTGGCTTATTATTTTTTCTTCTTCGTAATGAATTTATTGTAATAATTAAAAATCAGAAATTGATTAAATTTATCTTTCCTCTTATTATTTTACAGATTTTTGCCCCAATGTTCTACCTTTACCAACCAATTCTTGTATCATTAAAAAAATATAAGTTAGTTGTTTTAATTAGTGTGATAACATCAATTATAATACTTCTGTATGTTATCGCTATAGTTTTTACTAATAGCTCTTTTGAAATATTTTTACCCATTCTATCTATTGTAATGGTTTTCAATGCTATTGTAATATTTGTTATAATTTACTCAATTTCAGGTATAAAAAAAGTCACAATAAACTGGCAGAGTATAAAAAATCAAATCGTTTTTTCTGCTCCTTTGGGTTTAGCTCTTTTTTTGGGTATAATATCAAAACAATTGGATAAATTTTTAGTCAGTTACTTTACAAATTCAGAAACATTTGCAATATATGCCAATGGGGCTGTTGAATTACCCTTTATCAATTTAATTACTAATTCAGTGATGGCTATTTTATTGCCGGAATATGTAAGATTATGGAAAGAAAAAAATCAATCGAGGATTATTAATATTTGGAATAATTCAATTATAAAAACAGCGACAATAATTGTTCCAATTATGATTTTTTCAATGGTAATGCATAGGGAAATTATCACTATCCTTTTCAGTTCAAAATATGTAAATAGTGCGATTATCTTTTTTATTTATCTTTTTATCTTACCAATGAGATTGGCAACTTTTGGTAGTATTTTAATCGCAATTGGAAAAACAAAAACGATTTTGAAATATACAATTATTGCAGTTGTTATTAATTTTGTTTTTTCAATTATTGGTTTTCATTATTGTAATGTATCAGGAATTGCAATAGCCACAGTCATTTCAATTTATATTATTAATATTGGACAAATGTATGAAATATCAAAATCTCTGAACTTGAATTTTTTTCAATTAATACCTTCTCGACAATTAAGTAAAATACTGTTTATTAGTTTTATTCCTGCAATTATCATATATTTTCTAAGTTTCTCTCATTTAGGAATATTTCTTAATTTTATTATTAAATTTAGTTTGTTTTTTATAATATATGGCGGTATATATGAAAAAGTTATTTTTACTCGTATTTCAAAATAATAAAAAGTCAAATTCTGTCGTTATTGGTAATAACTGCTGGATTGGAGCCAATGCAATCATTTTACCTGAAATTGAATTAGGTGATAATTGTATTATAGGTGCAGGAGCATTCGTAACGAAAAGTTTTCCCGCAAACTATGTTATTGCGGGAAATCCTGCAAAATTATACGAAAGATAAATGAATAAACAATCCAAAATATTAGTTGTTTCGTCACTTTTTACTGGTATGAACCCTATTTTTGTTGATGGAAATAAATCAATCAATGGAATGCCAGCTTATTTTAATGTTTTGAAAACATTATCAGATAATTATCATGTTGATATGATAATAATTAGCAAACATAAAGTTAAAAATAATACAAAAATATTTAAAAATCTAAATTTATACCATGTTAATAATACAGGAGAAAGGAAATTCTATATTATTATATCTCTAGTTAACGGACTGTTGCTAGCAAAAAAATTAATTAAGAAAAATAATTATAATTTTTTTTACGGCTTTGGTTATTATAGCGCAATTGTAGGCATTTTGTCATTTTTTACAAAAGTTCCCAATTTTAGAAGATTGTTTGGTTCTTTTTTTGCTTTCAATAAAGCAATATATAAATCGAAAGTTTTCTTTCATTTTAACTTATTATTTAAACATTCTCTAGAGTATCTGAGTTGGATTTTACCTTCTAATGGTTTAATAGTAACTGATGATGGTACAAAAGGATATGAAGTTGCTCAAGCTTTGAACATAAATTTGAATACATTTCATTTTCTAAAAAATGGGGTAAATAAGAAGCTTTTAAGTAGGATTAATCCTTTTTCAAAAGAAGAAGTTTTTGAACAGTTAGATATATCGTCAGATGTGGTATTGGGATGTTCTTCTTCCAGATTGGAAAAGTGGAAAAGAATTGATAAATGTATTGAAATTTGTAAAAATGTAAATAAAAACGGTATAAATTTCCACTTAGTTATTTTAGGTGAAGGGAGTATGATTAATCATCTTAAGAAATTTGCCCAGAGTATTGGTATTTATGAAAAAGTTCATTTTATTGGTTCGCTGCCACACAATGAAGCTTTAAGATGGGTAAAAACTTGCGATTATTTCCTATCTTTTTATGAGTTTTCCAATTTAGGGAATTCATTAATTGAAGCAATGCATCTTGGTAGAGTTATTATTTCACTAAAACAATTTTGTTTTAAGGATTTATTGATAGACAAAAAAAATGCCTTTCTGTTTGATGAATTGCAATATTTAAATGCAGGCGCAAAAATATTTGAACTAGAACATAATAAAGAGTTAAAATCAACTATAAAAAATGAAATAATGAAGGTGGCAAATAAATTCTTTTTAGATTGGAAGGATAGAAACCTTATTGATTTAAAGATTATCAATAATAGTTTGGATAGAGAATGAAAGAATTATCAAAATTAAAAAAATTATTTATTTTTTCTTCAGTTCATAATTGGAACGATACTCGAATTTTTTATAAAGAAGCTGTATCATTAGCCAAAAAATATGAAGTTGAATTACATGCTCCTGCTGATTTTTCATTTCGGGAAGTGAAGGGAATTAAAATTTATGGCTTACCACAATGGGAAAAAAGATTAACTAGAATTAAGACAGTGTTTATTCTTTTTTATAGAGCACTAAAATCTAATGCCGATGTTTTTCATTTTCACGATCCGGAATTAATTTTTGTAGGCATATGGATAAAGGTTGTAAAAAGAAAAAAAGTAATTTATGATATTCATGAAAATATTGTAAAACAAATAATAAGTAAAGAATATTTGAGTAGCATATCAAAGATTTTATTTTCGACGCTTTATTACTTTATTGAAAAAATAGTAATTCCATTTGTAGATGTTTTTATTATTGCCGAAGATTCTTACAATTATTTGTACCCTTCCACCAAAGCAATCGCTGTTCATAATTTTCCAATTTGTATAAATATTGAAAACAAAACTCCAAAGCAAAATAAAATAGTTTATGTAGGTAATTGGATTCAAAAAGAGAGAGGAGTTATGGAATTACTTCAAACTATTAAGATTTTAAAAAATAATGGTTTCAATATTGAATTACATATTATAGGTAAAATTTTTAGAAATTCAAATTTGGAAGATACACTAAATAATTTTATTAAAGAAAATAAACTTGCAAATCAAATAATATTTTATGGATGGTTGGATTATTATAAATTATTTTCTCTGATAGAAGGGGCAATTGCTGGTATTGTTTGTTTACATCCAATTAAAAATTTTGTAAACTCATATCCAACAAAAATATTTGAGTATATGCTTTGTAGTGTTCCGGTTATTGCATCGAATTTTCCTCTTTGGCGAAAAATTGTTGAAACCAATGATTGTGGTATTTGTGTTAATCCACTAAAACCAAAAGAGATGTCTCATGCCATAGAATTTTTAATAAATAATCCCAATGTTGCACAAAGAATGGGACGGAATGGTAGAAAAGCTGTTGAAAAACATTATAATTGGAAAATTGAAGAGAAAAAACTTTTTGTACTGTATCAAGAAATATTAGAAGAATCGTGATGATAATTGTTTTTGGGTTTGCTTGTCTCGTCGTTATTTATCATCTTTTTGGCTACGGAATATTGCTTTATATTTTTAGCAATAGAAGAAAAAAAATAATGATATCCAATTATTAGAAGAATATCCTACAATTACAGTGTTGTGTCCTGCCTACAATGAGGAAGAAAAATAAAAAGTCATGAAAATCCTTTTTTTAACTTCAAGATTTCCATTTCCTCCAAACAGAGGAGATAAAGTCCGAACTTATCAGTTTCTTAAACTGATGTCTGAATTTCATGATATTCATCTTTTTTCTTTTATTGAGAGTGAAGAAGAACTAAAATTTAAAAAACAATTGTATGATTATTGTTCAGATATTGTTCTTATTAAAAAAAGTAAACCACAGCATATTCAACGATTTGTAATGGGATTATTGAACAGATTACCCTTTCAGGTGGCATATTATTTCTTTCCACATATTAAGAAAAAAATATCAAATTATGTAAAGGTTAATAAAATTGATATTATTTATGCGCATCTGATAAGAATGGCTCCTTATGTACAAGAAATAAATGTGAAAAAGATTCTAGATTATACAGATGCAATATCAATGGAATACAAACGTTCTTTACCATTCAGAAAAAAACTATTTGAAAAAATTTTCTTTAACATTGAAGCAAAACGAACCCGAAAGTACGAGAAAAAAATAATAAAATATTTTGATGAAGGTTGGTTTATATCGCCTGAAGACATTATGGATTTGGGATTTGAAAAAGATCCAAAGATTAAGATTTTACCCAATTCGGTGGAGACAAGCAAAATGAAGCAAGACTATTCACAGAAAGGAATAATAACATTTGTCGGTAATATGTCGGTAGAACACAATATCTCTGCTGTTGATTTTGTTACAAATGAGATTATGCCCACACTATTGAATGATGAAGATGTTAAATTTAACATAATCGGAGCAAATCTATCTAAACGAGTTTTGAAAATGGAAGGTATTAATAATACTAACGTGGTCGGGTTTGTGGATGATTTGTATACTGAATTAGTAAATTCAGATATATTTATTGCACCGATCTTTTTTTCGTCTGGTATTCAAAATAAAGTATTAGAAGCAATGGCGGCAGGACTTCCGGTTATCACTACAAAAAATGTAGCATTATCAATACAAGCAACACAGGACACTAATCTTATAATTGCTGCAACAAAAGATGAATTTGTCAAAAAAATTAAACTTTTGTATAAAGATAAATCTTTACGAGAAAAAATCGGAAGAAACGGACGAGCTTTGATTGAAAAAAAGTATTCAAAGAATTCAATTCGAAAAATTTTAAAAGAACTGAAAGGATAGTCTAAAGAATAGTGTATGGAACTATTGCAATCATAGAAGCATGATCATAGTTTATAGGGCAGCAGAAAAGGAAATGTTGGAATGGTTTTTTTAGTCGCGAAATTGGTTATATTCAAAAACATTCAATTAAAGATGAAATAAGGAAAACCTGTAAATGGTATATCGGGGTAAATACTAAATGAAAATAATCAACATTGTAGGTGCCAGACCTAATTTTATGAAAATTGCCCCGATAATGTCTGAAATGAAAAAATATAAAGAGATTGAATCTTTGTTAATTCATACTGGGCAGCATTACGATGAGAATATGAGCAAATCTTTTTTTGATGATTTAAAGATTTCAAGACCTGATATTAATCTGAATGTTGGCTCAGCAAGTCATGCAGTTCAGACAGCAAATATTATGATAGAATTTGAAAAGGTTTGTATTAAGGAAAACCCGGATTATGTTCTTGTTGTTGGTGATGTTAATTCCACAATTGCCTGTGCCTTGGTGGCAAAGAAGCTTGGAATAAAAGTAATCCATATTGAAGCTGGACTAAGGAGCTTTGATATGAAAATGCCGGAAGAGATAAATAGAATATTAACCGATAGAATTTCTGATATTCTCTTTTGCCCCTCTAATAATGCAGTAGAAAATCTGAAAAAAGAAGGCTTTGATAATTTTGATTGCAAAATAATAAAAAGCGGAGATGTAATGCTGGATGCTCTGCTATTTTATAAAAAATTCTCAAAGAACCCCGATTTCAAAATTCCTCAAAAATTTATCCTGTCAACTATTCACAGAGCTGAAAATACAGATGATCCTGAAAAATTATGTTCTATATTCAGTGCATTTAATAAGATTTCAAAAGATATTCCAATTATTTTACCATTACATCCACGAACAAGAAAAATAATAGGTAATTTAGCATTCAGATTTGAAAATTCAAAATTATATATTGTCAACCCTGTTGGCTATCTTGAAATGCTATATCTTCTTGAAAATTGCTCGTTGGTTATGACTGATAGTGGTGGTTTACAAAAAGAAGCTTTTTTCTTCAAAAAGCCCTGTGTAACTTTACGAGAAGAGACCGAATGGGTAGAACTTGTTGAGAATGGCTTTAATGAAGTCGTTGGAACTGATAAAGAAAATATTATAATTGGATATAAAAAAATGATAGATAAAAAATTAGATTTCAAAATTGATTTGTATGGAAATGGGAAAGCATCCAGAAAAATTGTAAAAGAGCTTATCTGTTAAATATCATAAGCTTTTCAATAAATTTGAACGCTTTCTTTGCAGTATAAAATCACTTTTACTATTTTTATAATATATCTCTTCTAAAAAACTTGCCTAAAAATAATCACTTTCATCTTATGCACTAAATTCAATTTTGATCTTGTGCTAGTTTTTATACTTCACAAGATTTGAATTCTGGAGATAACATGAGAATACTTATAACTGGCGGGGCAGGATTTATTGGCTCTTTTTTAGCTGAATATCTCCTAAAGAAAGGGCATCAAGTTATAGCTCTTGATAATCTTTCTACAGGAAGGCTATCTAATATTAGAAATATTTATAAGAGTAAAAATCTCGAAGTTCATGTTGATACAATTTTTAATAGAGAATTAATTGACCATTTGGTGAAAGATTGCGACCAGGTTTATCATTTAGCTGCTGCTGTCGGTGTTAGATTCATTGTTGACAATCCAGTTCTAACAATTGAAACAAATGTTGCTGGCACCGAAATTATGATTAAATTTGCTAATAAGTATAAGAAAAAAATCTTTATCGCTTCCACTTCTGAGCTTTACGGAAAGTCTAATTCTTTGCCATTTAAAGAAGGGATTGATAGAATTTATGGTTCAACAAATATAAGAAGATGGTCTTATGCAGAATCAAAAGCAGTGGATGAATTTTTAGCTTTAGCATATTGGCATGAGAAAAAGCTTCCTGTTGTTATTGGTAGATTGTTTAATACTATTGGACCTCGACAAACAGGTCAATATGGAATGGTTGTTCCAAGATTCGTACAACAAGCTTTGTTAGATCATCCAATAACTGTTTATGGTGATGGGAAACAATCTCGTTGTTTTGCCTATGTAGGTGATGTTGTAGATGCTCTTGTTAAACTCATGGAAGATGACAAGTCCGTAGGTCAAATATATAATATCGGTTCAGATAAAGAAATAACGATATTTGACCTTGCCAAGAAGGTAAAGAAATTAACAAATAGTTCATCTACAATAAAATTAATCCCATATAATGAAGCTTATGAAGAAGGATTTGAAGATATGAACCGTCGTGTCCCAGATATATCGAAAATTAAAAAAGCAATAGGCTTTGAACCAAAAGTCCCCCTTGATGAAATCTTAAAAGAAATTATTGAATATTATAAAAAATAAGCTGGTTGAATTGGTTGAATTGGTTGAAATGGTTGAACTGGTTGAACTGGTTGAACTGGTTGAACTGGTTGAATTGACCCCGATAAATCGGGAGTTTAATTGGTTACAAATTAAGTTCGTGTAGGTTTGTATTAATTCGTTGCTAAAAAAATGGAATTCAGAAATCGCAAAGCCAAAAGAAACTATCAGATATTAAAAACTTTAGAGGTCGGAATTGTTTTAACAGGAAATGAAATAAAATCAATTCGAGCCGGAAAGATTAATTTCAAAGATAGTTATGCTGCAATTAAGAATGGTGAAGTTTGGTTGTATAATTTGCATATCAGCCCATATAACAAAGGAAGTTATCAAGATTATAGTCCCACCAGAATCAGGAAATTACTTCTCAATAAACATGAAATAAATAGACTTGAAAAAAAGATTCAAGAAAAAGGATTTACATTAATACCAATTAGATTATATATAAATGAAAAGAGTTTAGCAAAAATAGAATTGGCTATAGCAAAAGGTAAGAGGGAATATGAAAAGCGTGAAAAAATTAAAGAACGAGAGGCTCATAGAGAAATGGAAAGTGCAAAATTAGTAAATTAAAATATTTCTGGAATTTGTTACTTATTTAATATTATGAAATGGATTTGGAATCCTTCAACTCACATAAAAATGTGCCGATTAGCATTAAATAAAATGTCTCGGCAATTTAATCGATTAATAAGTATTTATCCGGAATATTTTGAGTTAGGAATAATTTCTCCAGATAAAATATTTTGTGATACTACAAATCATTATTTCAATTGCACACCAGATAAGAAAGGAAGACATTCTGGTTCTGTAGTAAAGAAGATAAAAAAAGAGATATCCTTAATTCAAAAAATAATTGATAATAACAAAGATTTAATTTATCATCCTAAGTGTGCAGAATATCTTAAAAGAATTTTGGATAATCCACTTAAAACTATTATATTTGAAATAGGAGTAATTTCCCATTATACTGCTGATTTGCATCAACCTTTTCATACAGATGGAAAATATCGCTTTGAATATGAAGAAACTCCACATAAGGTTTATGAATGCGATGTGCGAAAAAGATTTGAAAGTCTAAATTTGAATACTGGGAAGAGAAGATATAAAATTAAATCCCCGATTAAATCGGGGATTGATGAGTATCTTTATAAGCAGATAAATAAATCTAATAGATATTATGATATGCTTATTGATAATTATTTTCTTTCTCAAACTAAAGTAAAACCTGACCGTTGGGAAAAATCTATAAATTTGACTGAGGATTGTATTTCTCGTGCAATAAAAAGTATTGCTAATATCTGGTTTATTTTTGAAGAATCTATAAAAAAATATAAAAAACAAATTGCTTACTATAAATTATTAAATCAGCTTCAAGAAGAAATTGATCTCAATAAGCGATATTATATCAAAATTTATCGCAACGGTAAAATTTGTCTACTCGTCTGGGCGCCGTAGCCTGAAAGGAAAGGTAGATTTTACATTATGTTAATAAGAGTAGAAAGTCTAGACAAAATCTATAATATGGGCAAAGTGAAAGTTAGTGCTCTGGATGGTGTATCTATCGAGATTGAGAAGAATAGCTATACAGCAATTATCGGTCCTTCAGGTTCAGGGAAATCTACACTTTTGCATATCTTTGGTTGTTTAGATACTCCAACTAAAGGGAAGTATTTTTTAGGAGATGAAGAAGTAAGTGGATTAAGTCATAATAAATTAGCTGAAATTCGAAATAAAAAGATTGGCTTTGTGTTCCAGACATTCAATCTATTACCGAATATGAATGTTTTAGAAAATGTTAGTCTGCCTTTACTTTATGCTGGGATGAGCAAAAAAATGAGAAAAAAGAGAGCTGAAAAAGTACTCGATGAAGTAGGTTTAATTGAACGACTTAAACACAAACCATCAGAATTGTCTGGGGGAGAACGACAAAGAACAGCGATAGCAAGAGCATTAGTGAATAATCCATCGATTATTTTAGCAGATGAACCAACCGGGAATTTAGATAGCGCTTCTGGTAATAGTATAATGAAAATTTTTAATTACCTTTATGAAAATGGACATACGATTATAGTTGTGACCCATGACAACAATGTCGCTAAAATGGCTAATAATGTGATTGAATTAAGTGATGGTAAGGTTGTCGAATAATGAGTATCTTTTATAATGTCAGATTGGGTATCGTTGATATGCTACATAATATTGGCAGAACATTGATTACAATGCTTGGAATCATTTTGGGCACAATGTCGATCATTGCTGTTTTAGCAATTGTTAATGGAGGAAGAGAACAATCCTTAAAATGGTTAGAAGAAAGAGGTGGGGTCCTTAAATTATCTATCCATCCAAAACGGAGCTTTGATTTAGAAACACGAGAAGAAGTTGCACAAAAAAGATTAACACTAAAAGATATGAGATTAATTAGGCGATATTTTCCTGATTTACAATATTTCAGCCCGAGAATTTCAAAATGGATGGGACTAAAATATAAAGAAAATGTATATAACTGCCAATTAAGCGGAATATATCCGGAATATCAAAACGCAGAAAATTTTTTTGTTGATAAGGGAAGATTCATTTCAGAATTTGATATTCAGGAAGCAAGCAAGGTTGTTGTATTGGGCACAAAAACAAAGAGCGAATTATTCTTGACAGAACCTGCATTGGGCAGGAATGTCACTATTGGTAGTACAAATTTTACTGTTATTGGTATAATGGAAAATAAGGAGATGTTTGTAAGTGGATGGAGTCATAATGCATTAGAGTGGATGAATCGTCGGGCTTTTATTCCTCTTACTACAATTGTTAAGAAGTTATATGGTGAGGAACCATTAAGTTCTATAGATTTTCAAGTAACCTCAGCAGAAGTTGTAAAACCTACTCAAGAAAGGTTATCAAAATTCTTGTTAGCTCTTCGGGACGGAAAGGAAATATTTGAGGTAAGAGCTAATAGTGACCGTCTTGCAGATATTGAAAAACGATCAAGTAAATCACAAATAATTTTTCTGTTGATAGGCGGGATTTCATTGATTGTAGGCGGAATTGTAATCACAAATGTTATGCTGGCTTCAGTAAAAGAGCGATTGCGAGAGATCGGGGTAAGAATGGCAGTCGGAGCGAAAAGAAAGGATATCCTGATTCAATTTTTAGTGCAGGCACTACTGGTAAGTTTTATAGGAGGAGCAATTGGAATTCTTTTTGGTCTCTCACTTTTGACTATTTTAGGAAAATTTTTGCAATCACCTATAGCAGCAAATTTTCAAATGATTTTGATAGCAATAATTTTGGCATTTGGAGTTGGATTATTTGCTGGCATTTTTCCTGCAATTAATGCAAGTCGTTCTGACCCGATAAAGATTTTACGATATGAATAAATTGAAAAGCCTTTTTAAAAAGTTCCGCAAAGGTTTAAAACAGATTTATTCCAGATTTGTTGCTGACCAGTGTTATCTTAGAGCTTCATCTTTAGCATATATTACCTTTCTTGGATTCATTCCATTTGTGATGGTAGTTTTCCTTTTTACACCTGATATTACAGTAGTAAAAATTCGTGAAGCAATCATTGGATTTATTTTTAAAACTTTTATGCCAACCTCTGCTGAGACAATGAGAACAGTATTCAATCAACTTTTAGAAAGAAGATTTGGTCTTGATGTTATTGGTTTTATCTTACTTTTAGTTACCTCTTTTTTCCTATTCAAATCTATTTCAAATACATTTGAAAAGATACTTAAGGTTTATCATAGGAAAAATGCTTCATTATTAAGAGAATTTGAAAGGTTCATAACTGCAATTATTGGGGGATTAGTAGTTGTTGCTGCACTTCTTTTTACAACATCTGTTCCAGTGATTAGTAAAGTAACTAATTTAGCAGTATTTATTAAAATTACACCATATTTTGGCATTTATTTACTCCTTTTTGTAATATATAAATTTGTTACTTTTATTCATCCCAAGGCAATACATGCACTAATTGGTGCAGCATTTACAAGTATAATCTGGATTATTCTTAAGTTTGGTTTTGATTGGTATATAGCTAATTTAACCAATACTCGTTCTGTTTACGGTGCTCTTGGTTCTTTCCCAATTTTTATGATCTGGCTGTATTTTAACTGGTTGGCTATCCTTTTTGGTATGGAGATAGTTTCATATTACTCAGGGTTTAAACCAATGAAAGTAAATGAAAAAGAGAATCAAGATAAAATTACTTTTAGATTAACCATTGAAAAAAATATAAATGACAATCTGTCTAAAAAAGTGAAAGACCTAAAATTCTCAGAGACAAATATTAATAAAGCAAATTTATTAAAGTTAATAAAAGAAATAATTAATTTCAAAGAATCTAACGATAAAGATAAGGAAAAAGATAATGATTTACCAGAGAAGTGATGGCAGGAAACCAAACGAACTTCGTAATATCAAAATAACAAGGAATTATTTGCACGATCCCGAAGGTTCAGTACTTGTTGAAATGGGCAGCACAAAAGTCATTTGTACAGCTTCAGTTGAGTATAGACTTCCATTTTTTTTACGAGAAGAAGGCAAGAATCAGGGATGGATTACTGCTGAATATGATATGCTCCCGAGAAGTGCGAGAAAAAGGATAATTCGTGATAGATATCAGGGAATAATAAAAGGAAGAAGTCAGGAAATTCAAAGATTAATTGGTCGATCATTAAGAGCTATTACTGATCTTACTTTGTTTCCTGACAGAACTATATATTTAGATTGTGATGTGATACAAGCAGATGGCGGAACAAGAACTGCTGCAATTAATGGATGTTTTATTGCTCTTTATGATGCTTTTACAAAAATGAAAAAAGAAAAAAAAATTCAAGAATTTCCTTTAAATAAGTTTTTAGGTGCAGTTAGTGTTGGTATTGTTGACGGTAATGCTCTTCTTGATTTAAATTTTAATGAGGATCTAATTGCTGAAGTGGATATGAATATTGTAAAGGATGAAGATGGTAATTATATTGAAATTCAAGGAGCAAGCGAGCATAAAGCTTTTTCAGATAAACAATTAATGGAAATGCTTAAGCATGCTGATGATGGAATTAAACATATAATTGGTATACTTAAACAATTAGTTTTTGAAGAATTATTCTAATATGAATAGAAGTATAGCTAATTTTGGAAATTTGCAGGAATTAAGTAGAATTTGTAAAGGGGATATACTCAAAATGACTACTTTGGCAAAAAGTGGTCACCCTGGTGGTTCAATGTCCTCATTAGATTTATATTTAGCTTTGTATCATTATGCAAATATTTCCAAACAAAATTTCAAATATATAAATCGAGATAGAATTGTTATCAGTCATGGTCATACTGCACCTGGTATTTATTCAGTACTTGGAAGATTTGGTTTTTTTGATATTGATGAAGCTATCGCTTATTTCAGAAAAGCTGGAAGCATATTTGAAGGACATGTAGAACCATCTGTTCCTGGAATTGAATGGGCAACTGGTAATTTAGGGCAGGGACTTTCTGCTGGATGTGGATTTGCTTTGGCAGGGAAACAAAAAGGTTTGAAATACAATGTTTATGTAGTTATGGGCGATGGAGAGCAGCAAAAAGGACAGATTTCAGAAGCGAGAAGATTTGCAAAAAAATATGGACTAAATAATATTACTGTGTTAATTGATTATAATAAATTGCAAATTAGCGGAAAAATCATTGATGTAATGCCACAAAATATCAAAGAAAATTATATTTCCGATGGGTGGGAAGTGCTTGAAATTAATGGTCATAATTTTAATCAAGTTTTTTCTGCATTGGAAAAGGCAACATCTAATAAGGATGTTCCAACAGCGATTCTGGCAAGTACAACAATGGGCAAAGGCATCTCCTTTATGGAGAATGATGAGCAGTTCCACGGCAAACCGCTTACAGAACCTCAGTGCGAACAAGCATTAGAAGAATTAGGTTTTGTAAATGATTTAGAAAAATATAGAGAAGTGCGAGAAAAATTTACGCCATCTAAATTGAAAACTAAAAAGAATAGAAAATTGCGTATAAACTTAGGAGGTTTTCACAAATATGAAAAAGGCACAAAGATTGCCAATCGCGATGCTTTTGGAAATGCTTTGGCAGACCTTGCTCGTATGAATAAAGATAAAGTTGAGTTTGCTGTTTTTGATTGTGATTTGGCTGGCTCAGTTCGCACAGATAGTTTCGCAAAAGAGAATCCTGAAAAATTTTATCAAGGCGGAATTCAAGAGCATAATACAGCTGTTATTGCTGGAGCAATGTCTAAAGATGGCATTATTACCTTCTTTTCTGATTTCGGAGTTTTTGGCGTTGATGAAACCTATAACCAACAAAGATTAAATGATATTAATAATACTAATTTGAAGCTTGTAACAACTCATGTAGGTCTGGATGTCGGGGAAGACGGTAAAACTCATCAATGTATTGATTATATTGGAGTAATGCGAAACCTCTTTGGTTATAAAATAATAATTCCTGCTGATGCTAACCAGACAGATAAGGTGATAAGATATATTGCTTCTGAAAATGGTAACTTTTTCATACCACTTGGACGTTCTAAAACTGAAATTATTTTAGATGAAAATAATGAAGTTTTTTACAATGAAAATTATCAATTTCAATATGGTAAAGCCAATAAACTTCGATTAGGAAATGATGCAACTATAATTGCTACTGGTGTAATGGTTGAAAAAGCTTTAAAAGTATATGAGATTCTAAAGAATGATGGAATTAATGTCTCAGTTTGGAATTTTTCATGTATTTCAGAAATAAGCGAGAATGATTTAACAGCTGCCGCTTCAACAGGTTTTATATTTATTTATGAAGACCATAATGTAAATACAGGTTTGGGAAGCATTATTGCAACTAAAATGGTGGATTACGAAATCATCTGTAAATTGGCAAAGTTTGGCGTTACTAATTATGGAGCTTCTGGGATAAATAAAGAGGTTTATGGGATGCAAGGGTTGGATGTACAAACTGTGGCAGAGAGAATGGAAGCTGTTCTGCAAAATTAACAATGAAAATTATATACATTGACCCTAATAATACTACTCCACAATTAAATTATCCACTTATAAAATCTATTCAAGAGGTTAACAAAATAGATATAAGATATGTCTCGGCTGTAAATTTAATAACTACTAATTATTATCATAATAGCTATGCCATTCATCCACAGTATTTATTTTTTAGATACACCAACAGGATAGATAATAAGACAATAAGGCGGATGCTAAAACTTATAACCTATCCTGTAAGCAATTTTCTTCTATTATTAAAAATTCTAGAGGAGAAGCCGGATATTATTCATTATAATTGGCTTTCTATTCCGCCTGTAGAGTTTTTTTTTATTAAAATTTATAAATTGTTTAGGATAAAGATTGTGCTTACCCAGCATGATTATTTACAGCACCATAGGAAGAATATAAGATTTTTTGAAGAAAGTATTTTGAAGACCGTTGATAAAATCATCTGTTTATCATCATATGTAAAAAGACAATTTAATGACTGCTTTGCAGACAAAATAGTCGTGATAGAACATGGAAATTGTTATCAAAAGGAGATTGAATATTACTCTAAAAAGATAAGGAGAAAGAATAATACCTCAGATTTTAAGATTTTATTTATTGGTAGTATCAGGCCTCATAAAGGGATAGAACTTCTGCTGGCTTCGGTAAATTTTCTAATAAAAGAAAAAGATATGAACGATATTCAACTGCATATAGTAGGCTTTGGGAGTTCTGCGTATGCGAATAAGATTAATAAAATAATAGAGAACAAAAACCTGGATAAAAAAGTAATATTTGAAAACAGATTTCTCACTTACGATGAGTTGTTCAAGTATATAATAAATACGGATATTGGGATTTTGCCCTATAAAAGGGCAACTCAAAGTGGAGTTCCTTATATTTTTATATCTTTTCATAAGCCTTTGGTCGTTACTAATGTGGGCGGCTTGCCGGAGCAAGTTTCAACTGATTTTTCCGTGATTGTGAAACCAGAATATACGGATTTGGCGAATGGAATTATTAAGATTAGGAATTTAATAGAAAATGAAGAAATTCAAAATTCGTATTTCAAACGATACTTGGATAAAAATAAGTGGCAAAATACAGTTGCAGAATATATCAAACTGTATAATGAGATGACAAATTAAGTTAAATTTTATACAGAAAGAAATCAATATTATGAATAGGGCAAAGAAGCATTATTATAATTTAATAGATAAATGGGTGGAAGATGAAAAAAAGATTTCTTGTGGTAAAGAATCACAACAACACTATATGTCTGAGCATAAATATCACTTTAATTACTTGTTTAATCTATGTTTAAGTATAAATTTAAATAAATCAGCTAAAATTATAGATATAGGAAGAAGTCAATTGTCTGTTCTGTTTTCAAACTATTATAATAAGGTAGTTACATTAGGATTTGATCTTGAAGAGGATATCGGAGGACACAGAGAAATAGAAAGTTCAAACATAGAACATATTGTATTTGATTTAAATGAATGTAAAAAAGTTAATCTATGGCCTCAAGAAAAGTTTGATATAATAGTTTATTCTGAAGTAATTGAACATTTGTTTGAGGCACCAGAATATTCACTACTGTTTCTTAAGCATTTACTTAATCCCGGAGGATTTATTATTTGTTCTACTCCTAATGCTGCATCGCTTTATAAAAGATTTAAATTACTATTTGGGGAAAATCCTTACGAAAAAATACGATTCTATAATAAAAACCCGGGACATTTTAGAGAATACACAAAAAAAGAACTAATTGAAATGGTAAATAAATGTGAGTTAAAATTAGTAAAACACGAATATAAAAATTTTATAGAGGAAACAATTTCGTTTAAGATAAAGATATTTAAGTTAATTACTGCTTTTATCCCTTCTTTTAAATTATCGCAGATTATAGTAATAAAAAAATAGTATTATGCGGGATGAACAGTTTCTTCGCAAACTTATGGGCGAAGGGCAAAAGTAAAAAATTATTAGATTTGAGATATTATTGAAAAGAGGAAATCAAAACTATGCGAGTATTTTTAGCAACTTATCAATCCATAATGCTTACTCGTGGAGGTCCTACCTATGTTCTAATTGAATTGAAAAAAGAATTTAAGAAATTGGGTTTAGAAGCTCCCTTTTTTAACCTGTGGAAGGGAAATTTTGAATTTGGTAAAGATGATATTTTTCATATTTTTGTAGCAGATGTAAGGAACTATGCATTTGCTAAGAGTTTGGTAAAAACTGGAATCAAATATGTTGTCTCACCAATTTTTTTTAGCAGGCATTCCCCCTTTCTTATAAAATCATACCGAATTTTGGAAAGCATCTCCAGAAAAATTCTTAAAGGAATTTATTCAGAGTTTTCTATGGTAAAAATGGTCTGCAATAATGCTGAATTGATTTTGCCTAATACAATGGCTGAAGCAAATCTGCTAATAAAAGGATTGGGGGTTGCCAGAAATAAAATAAGACTAATGTATAACGGAGTGGAGGAGAGGTTTTTGCATGGAGACCCCTCTCTTTTTGAGAAAAAATATGGGATGAAAGATTTCATTCTTAATGTCGGACATATTGGTTCTGAAAGGAAAAATACTTTTTCTTTAATTAAGGCATTACAGAAGATTGATCATCCAGCAGTAATTATAACTGATTTTTTCAAAAATGAATTAACCAATGAATGTATTAGAAAAGCCCGAAAAAATAAAAATCTCTTGATAGTTAATGAAATAGCCCACGATGATCCACTTTTGGCCTCTGCTTATGCATCTTGCAAAACATTTGTTTTGCCATCAATGTTTGAAACCCCCGGAATAGCGGCTATGGAAGCAGGACTTGCTGGTGCAAATATTGTTATTACCCCTTATGGTGGCACGAAAGAATATTTCAAAGATATGGTGGATTATGTTGATATATACTCCATTGATTCTATTAGGGAGACAATCCTTAATTCGTTGAATAAAAAACCTAATGAACGACTTAAAGAATATATTAAGAAAAATTTTTTATGGAGTGTAATTGCACAAAAAACTGTAGAAATATATAAAGAAGTATTGAATAAATTATAAAGCTTTTTTAAATAATTCTTCCCATTCCCTTAGAGTCTCATCAATTAGTTTCTTTCAAGAGCAGGTATCTGATTGTAAATTATAAACTGCAAATTTTATTGTGAAGATACAAAGTGAAATAGAAAAGTGCCTAAGATAAAGAGAACAGCAAAAAATGTTGCAGCACTATTTTTAGGCGACATATTTAACCGCTTAATTGGTTTTATTGCTGTTGCATATTTAGCAAGGATTTTGGGTGCTTCAAATTTTGGTTTGATAAGTATTGGTTTAGCATTTCTAAGTTATTTTTTAACTATAAGTAGCAATGGACTCCCAACATTAGGTGTAAGAAAAATTATTAAATGTAAAGATGATAACGAAATTGTTGGAAATTTTATTTCTACCAGATTCGTTTTCTCAATTTTTGTGGTTATCTTAATATTTCTAATAAGTTTTTTTATAAAATCTTCACAGCTGAGGAGTATAATTTTAGTCTATTCACTTTACTTATTTCCAACAGCATTTTTATTGGTCTGGTATTTTCAAGCTAAGGAGCAGATGGGCTTGATTGTTTCTGGAAGAGCGGTTGGTTTGATATTTTATCTTATTTTAATTTTAACTTTCGTCAAGACTAATAAAGATATTATCTATGTCCCATATTGCTGGTTTGTTTGTGGTTTAGTAACATCTTTATTTTTTATTTTGATATATGTATTTAGAGGTAATAGAATAAAGATTAGATTTTCATTTTATAGAATAAAATCATTATTTTTAGAAGCCTTTCCTTTGGGAGTAGCAAATTTGATAGGCCAGATTACTTTGTATCTTCCACCAATTTTTCTTGGTTTTGTAATGTCTCCCAAAGAAGCTGGTTTTTATAGTGCTGCTGCTAAAATAGTATTTCTGTTTTTAATATTAGATAGAGTTTTCTCTTTTTCATTCTTTCCGGCAATTAGTAAATGCGCAACAAAAACTCCAGAAAGACTGAATAATGTTTTTAATCAAACTTTAAAATGGATTGTTATTATTGTAATTTTATTTGGATTTTCAGGAATATTATTTGGTAAATATTTAGTATTATTTGTCTTTGGAGAAGAATATTTATATTCAATACCAGTTTTTCATACTGTTATGAGTTATTTTATGATCACTTTGATTAGTTCCG
This sequence comes from Candidatus Cloacimonadota bacterium, assembly GCA_023129415.1. Lineage (GTDB taxonomy): Bacteria > Cloacimonadota > Cloacimonadia > JGIOTU-2 > JGIOTU-2 > JAGMCF01. Next base: position 2,965 of record JAGMCF010000151.1, on the reverse strand, counting down.
TATTCACATTTACATTAATAGCACTTAAACAAGAAAAAGTCTATACTTTTTCTCTCTTTATTGGTTCTATTGTCTTTTTTGCTTCAGCTTGGTTTTTATTAAGAATTTTTGGACCTGCTGGGATGGGAGTTGGACTTGGCCTCTATCAAGCTGTTGTTCTTTTAATAATGAATAATAAATTAAAAAATTTCTTAGAAATTAAGTTTTGGAAAGTTGTAGGATTACCTTTAATTATTTCAATTGTAATATTTTTGCCATTAATATTTATTATAGATTTGAGTATCATTTTTAAAATTTTAGTAATATTGATTTGTATGATTCCGATTTCTCAGTTAATAGGTATCAAAAGAGAAGAATTGAAATTTTTGATAAACAAAATTGTATGAATTTGAAAATTGGTCTTACTGACAGGAAACCGGGTTGGGAAATTATACTTAACCAGGAAGGTGTTTCATATGAAATTATCTCTTGTTTTGATGTCGTTAAATACTCAGATTTTTCTACTCTGATTGTTAGTAGCTTTAATTGTTTGAAGCAATGCAATAATATTTTAGATTATGTTAAATCTGGCGGTGCAGTTCTCGTTGATTCAGAAATGTCATCAGAGTTGTTAAATATTAATATGAAAAAGTTTAGAATCAAGTATTTAATTCCTGAAAAAAATTCAATTTATTCTGAAGTTGGTTTAGCTAATATTTATCAAAATGGATTGATTCCAAAAGATAAGGATATAACCAGCTTAGATAGTGGATTGAAAATTAAGATAAAGAGGATTGGTAAAGGCATTGTATTAATACTGCCCTTTAATGTTAATAAAGCCATTCTTGATATTTCAAATTCTCGTAAAAAATTCTATTTCAAAAGAAAGGAGTTACCTTCTGAAAGAATTGCAAAAATTTCAAAAGGTGAAATAAGAAGAATTGTCAGAATATCTTTAGAATATTTGCATCATTTTCGAGAATTGCCATTTGTCCAACTATGGTATTACCCAAAAGGATACAGCAATATTTTTGCATTTAGAGTTGATACAGACTTTTGTGAACAAAAAGATGTTATTGAATTATATAAAATATGTGAAGAGAATAGAATTCCTTGTAGTTGGTTTATTGATACAAAGTCTTCAGAAAATTGGATTTCTGATTTCACTAAAATGAAGAATCAAGAGATTGGATTGCATTGTTATAGACATCGTGTTTTTAAAGATTATAATAATAATCGAAAAAATTTAGAAAAGGGTCAGAAAATTTTAGAAAAATATGGGATTAATCCAATTGGTTTCGTTTCTCCTTATGGAGAATGGAATTATAATCTTGGAAATAATATTGAAGACCTGGGTTTTAAATATTCATCAGAATTTTCTCTTAATTATGATGATTTACCTTTTTTCCCATACATAGAAAACAGATTTTCAAAAGTTTTGCAAATACCCATACATCCAATTAGTATTGGTAGATTAAGAAGGTCACATTTTACAGATGAAGAGGTGTGGCAATATTATAAGAATGTTATTGTTCAAAAGATTAAACTCTGCGAGCCCATAATTTTTTATCATCATCCATCGCATAAAAAATTTGATATCTTTGACAGGATATTCAAATTTATTAATGAACATTCTGTTAAAAAAATTGATTTTGATGGATTATCAAATTGGTGGAAAAAGAGAAGTGAAGTTAAATTTAATCCTATATTCAACAATGATAAATTAATTATTAAAAGCAATAACTATTCAAATGAGGTATATCTGCGTATTTCAAGTGCAAAATTTGGAAGTTCTATAACCCAGATAAAGCCAGAAATAAATCTAAGAAATTTAGAGTGGCACAAGAAAGGTGAAATTGCATCGTTACCCAAAGATATTAATCGCATAAGACGGCTTAGCTGGAGAGATGTATTATATGATTTAGAAAGCATACGAGGGAAATTCCACCAATGAAGAAATCAACAAATAATTTTCGGTGAAATTCGGTGTTATCGGTGGTAAAGAAGATGAAAATAATTTTAGCAAGTTATCAATCAATAATGCTTATTCGTGGAGGACCGAGCTACGAATTAGTTGAAATAAAAAAAGAACTTAATAAATTAGGAGTAGATGCCCAATATTTTAATCCATGGGATGTAAATTTAGATGTCTTGAATGCCGATTTAGTGCATCTTTTTGCAGCAAATGTTGCAACATATTCTTTAGCATCAATTTTTAAACATTATGGAATAAAGTTTGTTGTTAATCCAATCTTTTTTAGCAAACATACTCCAATCGTGTTAAACATTTACCAAAGTCTTGAGAAACCGTTTCATAAATTGTTTAAAAGGACATATTCAGATTATAGCGTTTCGCGAGAAATATGCAAATGGTCAGAGGTTGTACTACCAAATACTGGAGCAGAAGCATATTTGCTTTCTAAAGGGTTGGGAATAAATCCTAATAAAATTATGGTTATTCCCAATGGAGTTGAAAAGAGATTTTTAAATGGCGATCCATCACTTTTTATAAAAAAGTATGGTATTAAAAATTTTATTTTAAGTGTCGGGCATATTGGTGGTTATAGAAAAAATGTATTCTCTTTGATTAAAGCTTTAACTAAAATTAATCATCCTGCTGTGATTATTGGGGATGTGGCTAATACAAAAGAAAGTGAAATTTGCTTAAATGAAGCAAAAAAGAATAAAAACTTAATTATTATTAAAGGGCTTGATCATTACGATCCAATGCTTGCATCTGCTTATGCTGCTTGTGATACTTTTGTATTACCAGCAAAATATGAAACACCGGGAATTGCTGCAATGGAAGCCGCTTTAGCCAATGCAAAAATTGTTATTACAAAATATGGTGGCACAAAAGATTACTTTAAAGATATGGTAGAATATGTAGGTCCATATTCAGTAAATGATATTCGTTGTGGAATAGAAAAGTCTTTGAATTATAAGAATGATGAAAAACTCGGCGTAATAGAAAAAAGTGGTTGCT
>JAGMCF010000150.1 GCA_023129415.1 Candidatus Cloacimonadota bacterium | reverse complement strand
AATTCATATTTTATCATATTTTGCAGAACGCATTTACAATATATTATAGGAGGTACGAATGTTAAAACAAAGTATTAATCACGAGAAATCGTATGGAAAAATATTGATAATTGCGATATTTATTACATTAGTTCTTATACTAACTCTCTGCACAAAAAAGACCACCTCACCAGATGAGCAATTATTACCACCATCAAATTTGCAAATTTCTTTAATTGAAAATAATAAAATACAGATTTCATGGCAGGATAATTCTACTAATGAAATAAAATTTATCATAGATAGGAAAAAGGGAGTAGATAATTGGTTTGAAAAATATAATGAAGTTGAAGCTAATATTACTACTTTTTCTGATGTAATTCCTACAAACACAGATACAATTTATTCTTATAGAGTAAGGGCATTTGACGGTGAAGATTATTCAACATATTCTGACACAGTTGCCTGGTTTTCTGAAAATTCCGCACCAACAAATTTACAATTAGAACAAATTACACAAGATAGCATAAAACTTACATGGTTGGATAATAGCGTTGGTGAATTGAATTTTCGAGTTGACAGAAAAATTGGAAATACTAATTGGCAGGAGAACTATAAATTACTTGAACCAGATTCTACAAGTTATATTGATTATAATCCATCTTTATACGATACTTGCTATTATAAAGTTTTTGGGGTTTGTGGAAATTCCTATTCTGATTCCACCCAGAATTATTTCATTCCATTTCTTCCCGCACCGAGCAATTTACAAATAGAACCTATTTCCGCAACATCTGTTAAGATAACCTGGCAGGATAACTGTGATAGGGAAGATGGTTATTTGGTTTACAAAAGGTTTGAAGAAACTGCTTGGAATATAACGCCAATACCCGCGAACACTGAAGAATGGACAGATGAAGATGTAATTCCCGGAATATTAAATTATTATAAGGTTTGTGCTTTTATCGAGGACGACCATTCGGGTTATATTGAAGATGATATAAATACTTTACCCGCACCAAGTAATTTTCAAATTGAACAGCTAAATGTAACAACCTTTAAACTTATATGGCAGGATAATAGTATTTTTGAACAGGGATTTAAGATTGATAGAAAAATTGATGATGAAGAATGGATAAATGAAATAGGAATAGTTGATTCTAATATGACTACCTGGACTGATTCTACAGTTGGAAGGAATTATGAAGTTGTTTATTATAGAGTTTACGGATATTATGAAGAATACAATTCAATTAAAATTGAATCAAGTAGTAATATTGTTTTTCCTGCTCCAACAAATTTACAAATAGAGCAATTATCAATTTATGAAATAAGATTAACCTGGAATGATAATAGTGAAGGGGAGGAAGGATTTAAAATTGACCGAAAAATAGGGGGTGGAAATTGGGAAAATAGTTTTGGAATTGTTGATTCAAATACCGAAGAATGGATAGATACTGAGCCTGTTTTTGATGAAATAAATTATTATCGTGTTTTTGCGTATGCAGGTAATAATTATTCTCTTTTTGTACAGGAATATGTAAATAATATTATTCAGTCACCAAGTTATTTTGTTGCATTACAGCAAAATGTTCATATTTTTGAGTTATCTTGGCAGGATAACTGTGAATTTGAAGATGGATTCAAAATTGAAAGGAAAATTGATAATGATAGTTGGACTTTAATTGCTACACTACAAGCTAATGATACAACTTATACTGACGATTTAAATGTTAAAAACAAGAATTGGGAAATAGTTTATTATAAACTTTATGCCTTTTACCAAGATAATTCGTCTGAATTGGTTGAAATAAGTTGTAATATATTTTTCCCTTCACCGTCAAATTTAACTTACCAAAGGTTAAATATATCTGCTATTCAATTAAATTGGACCTATAATAGTTATGGAGAAGATGGATTCAAAATTGATAAAAAAGTTGGAGAGAACGAATGGCAGATAGAATATAGTATTGTTGCTGAAACTACTCGTGAATGGATTGATGAAAATGCCGAGATAAACCAAATACTTAAATATCGTATTTATGCTTATAGTGGTGGAAATACTTCAGATTTTACTGAAACAGAAGAGATTGATAATTCCATTCCCATACCAACAAATTTAAATGGAACTCCTATTGATGTTTCTCAAATAGACTTAACATGGACAGATAACTCTATTGGTGAAGATGGTTTTAGAATTGAACAAAAAGAAGATGAGGGTGATTATGTTGAAATTGGAACAACCTCTCAAAATAATTATGTTGCTTCAAATCTAAATTTAGACTCTGATTATACATTTAGAGTTCGGGCATATAAAGATATTTATAATTCTAACTTTAGCAATGAATTTTCAATAAATATCAGCCAAGATGTTGCACCAACTAATTTATCAGGTATTGTGACTATTGATGGAATACAAATTCAATGGACAGATAATTGTAGTTTTGAGACAGGTTTTATTATTCAAAGAAAAAAGGAAGGTGAAGAATATCAAACCATTCATACAAATGATGAAAACGATAACGATTATTTAGATACTACCACTGAACCAGCGACAAAATACTATTATAGAGTAACCGCTGAACTGGGAATATATCAATCAGACTGGAGTAATGAGATAAATTTATTAACTTTTCCTGATAATATTATTGTTGATTGTAATGGAAATGGAAACTATACAAATATTCAGGATGCAATCTATGCTGCAAATGATGGTGATTCAATTAGTGTAAATGAAGGTACTTATTATGAGAACATAAACTTTTATGGTAAGAAAATTACAATAGGTAGCTTTTTTCTTATTTCACAAGATGATTACTATATTTCTCACACAATTATTAATGGTAATGCTAATTATAGTGTAGTGGTTTTTAATAGTGGTGAGGATGAGAATTCAAAATTAATTGGTTTTACAATTACAAATGGTTCTGCTGCTAAAGGTGGGGGAATTTACTTTGATAATTCTAACCCAAGTTTATCAAATCTCATTATTAGTGGGAATTCTGCTGGTGGGATAGTGCCTAGTGATGGAGGTGGAGGATTATATCTTTCTTATTCTAATCCAAGTTTAATTGATATTACAATTAGTGAAAATACTTCATTTGAATATGGAGGTGGAGTTAAATGTTCTTCTTCTAACCCAACTATATTTAATGTTACTATTTCAAATAATTTAGCTACTTCTATGGGTGGTGGAATTTTCTTTAATTATTCTAGTCCATCTTTAGACAATGCTATTATTTATGAAAATACTGCTCAGCATGCTGGTGGAATTTTCTTATGGTATTCTAGTCCACATTGTACCAATTTTACTATAACTGGAAATACTGCTGATGAGAATGGCGGTGGGATTTATGTTAGTAGTGAATCAGTTCCAGTTTTAACTAACTGCACTATTAGTGAAAATATAGCTGGTGACTTAGGTGGTGGGATTATGTGTGGAGATATAATTTTGAATAATTGTATAATAAGCCAAAATATTGCTCAAGATGGCGGTGGTATTTATAGTGGCAGTGGTTATGCAGAGTTAACAAATGTTGTTATAAGTGGAAATACATCTAATGAAAATGGCGGAGGAATTTACTGTGGCTCTAGCACTGTATTAACAAATGTTACTATAAGTGAAAATACTACCAATATTAATGGTGGTGGTATTTACTGTAGAAGTAACTACACTTTAAATTTACTTAATTGCATACTTTATAATGATTCACCTGAAGAAATATACCATTGGGATATTGGCGATAATATTTCAGTAACATATTCGGATATTGAAGGTAGCTGGATTGGAATGTGTAATATCAATGCGAATCCGCTGTTCATTAGTAATAATGATTTTCATCTACAAATAGGTTCTCCCTGCATAGATGCTGGAAATCCAAACCAAATATATAACGATCCTGATGGCACCAGAAATGATATGGGAGCTTATGGTGGACCTGGTGGAGATTGGTAGTTTTTAGGTTTGTTTTTTATATTCGGTGAATTTAATGGATAAATGTGAAGAAGTTGCGGGGACACTTAATTTATGGGCAATTTAAAAAAAGGGAGAGATGATGATTGAATTTCCTTGGGAAGACAATTTACTTGAAAGAAAGACCGAATCGGATTTGAAAGATTTAATTAAAACTTTAGTAGCATTCTCAAATTCTGTACAACCTGGTCATAGAGCCGTCTTATTAATTGGCGAGAAAGATGATGGCAAAATTCAGGGTGTAAAAGATCCCGATAATATCCAGAAAAGAATCAGAAAAGAATGCGATAAAATTTACCCAACAATTCTGTGGTCTTCAAAAGTATATAAGAAAGAAAATAAATTTTGTATTCGAGTTGAAATTGAGTATTCTGGAGAAACACCTCATTTTGGAGGTTCTTCGTGGATAAGAAAAGGATCAGAAAACATAAAAGCTTCCGATGAAGTATTTCAAAGATTAATTGATTTGCGATCGAATATTATTACAGAAATATCTAAATGGTTCAATAAAGAAGTTACAATACACGGTGATCAAGCAACTGTTCCAAATCCAAAAAAGGTAGGTTATTTTGGAGGTGGCGAACAATATTTTAGTCACCGTTGGAAATGGGAGGAAGTCGCGAAAATTGTTTTCATAAATAACTATTGGGTAACTTTTGAAAAAAAAGAATCAAATGAACAAATATCAGAACCTCTAAACAAATTAACTTTATCCTTTGATAATGAAAATGAAAGATTAAAAGTAATTGTCGATTACTAATGATATCTAAATTTAACATTTAAAAGAACGTTTAAAAAATGCCCATAACAATATGTCTGCGAGAAGGATTAGTTGTTCGCTTTCGTCTGAATCGTTCCGATTCAAACTTTGATTGGTTTGTTTTGGGTTGGTATCGTTCCGATTCCGCAGCACACAGGAACTTCGTTAAGTACAATTAAAGTTTGGAGAATTTTATGTGCTTTAATGATAAAATCGTAAATTTAATTAATACGAAAAGAGAGGGGAATTATTGGGATTTTAAAAAAGAACCACATTCTAATAATGCTAAATTATTGCATGATATACTCTGTTTAGCAAACAGCAAGCATAAAGGTGAACGTTATATTATATTTGGTGTTACTGATCCAAGTGAAACCTGTAAAATTATAGGATTGAGAAAGAATCAAAAAAACAGGAAAACGCAAACTGATATTATTGATTTTTTGAGGAGTAAGAAATTTGCAGGAGATTTTAGACCTGAAGTTGAACTTCATACGATTAATATTTCAGATGTTGATATTGATATTCTTGTTATTTTTGATCATCCGTATAAGCCATACTATTTAACAGAAAACTACAGGCATAATGACTCAGAAGTTAAAGCATACCACATGTATACAAGAAATAATGACATGAATACGCCCTTAGATTCATCTGCTGACATATATCATATAGAACAAATGTGGAGACAACGATTTGGTCTTGATTTAACACCAGTTGAAAAAATGAAATATCTATTAATGAAACCAAATGATTGGTACAAGAATTTTGGTAATGTTGATCATGCATACAATAAAGAATTTCCTGAATATAAAATCGAATTCTCCGATCCAAAACCTCATAAAGATGTTTTTAGTTATTTTTATTCAAATGATGATTCTTATATAGGTAAAGCTGTGTTTAAGTATTATACAACACCTTTATTCGAATTGGATTATATCTTTTGTGATGAAATGCGTTTAATACTTTCTTATCCTAAAATCTGTGCTATTAAACTTACAAACATGAATTGGTTCTTTTATTACAATAAATCTGAACTTGATGGAATATTCTTATATTTTCTTACTAATGGCACATTAAATTCTAAATCACGTGGTATTGGTGCTCCTTTCATATTGGTAGAAAATAAGGCTGAATTAAATAAGTTTATTGAGTTTGCTATTAATAATGAAAATCGTATTAATGAAATCGAACCATCATTCTTTGCTAAGGATATTTATGAAAAAGCAAAATATCATCCATCTTCGATAAATCCAGTTTTTGTAAGTAAAATAAAGACATTGTTTGATGAGTGGAAAAGCACTTAACAAGCGTGACCACAAACTCGCAAAAGTGGGAATCTATGAACACTGAATAATGTTTGTTTA
>JAGMCF010000015.1 GCA_023129415.1 Candidatus Cloacimonadota bacterium | reverse complement strand
TGATACTCCTCCGGGACCAAATGCAGCTAACTGATTGCTGGCAGAGTTATCAACAAATTGACCATCTAATGTTGCAGTAGCATATAGTATCATACTGAATTCAGTACCCGGTATGACTACCCAATTCAATAATGTCATATCTACATTTCTGGTAGTATCGAAAGCAACAACAGCCACATCGGGAATTGTAACCGAATTATATCCATCTAATGAAGCACTTACATCATAAATACCTTCAATAATAGAAATACTATAATTCCCACTTGCATTAGGATTAACAGTTACGGTATCTGCAGTAACTTCAACATTTTCTACATTACCTGCTCCGCCTAAAAGAGAAATATTACCTTCAATAATGCCTTCAAATACAATGAGTTTTAGATAAAAATCCTGATCTATTACTTGTTGACCTGAACCAACAATTAAATCTTCAATTGTAGAATCCTGATATGTAGGGGACAATGAAGCAGTAACATCATAAGTGCCAGGTTCAACAGTAATTAGATAAACACCGTTAGTATCAGGATTAACAGTTGTTGTACCAGCAGTCACCTGGACATCTTCAACATTACCTGTTCCTTCAAGTGTAACAGTTCCTTCTATAGTACCTAAGGATATTGCATTTAAAGTAAAGTCTATTCCTGGTGTTACCAAAAAGCTATCAACTACTACACCTGTTTGAGTCGAGGGTCCGTACCCAATTAGAGAAGCAACTACATCATATGTTCCAGGATCAATATAGATAATATAACTACCATCAGGGTTTGGATTTACAGTTATTGTGTCTGCAGTTACTTCAACATCCTCAACATTTCCAGTTCCACCATTCAGTGTAACTGTGCCCGTTATCCCGGATGCAGTTTGCTGGAAATAAAACGCACCCATATCGACAATTGTTCCATCAGGGTCTAATGGTGAGTTTGGATTTCCTGCATCTATACAAGGAGAAATTGCAGTTAAATTATAATTTCCAGTGTTAGGATTCGCAAAAAGCGGATTTGCATCAATACAGCCTGTTCCAAAATAGCTTTGACCTGTACCATCCTTAATATCAGAGTATGTAGCAGAAATGCTTCCACTTGGTGATACATAGATTTCATGAGCACCATTATTCCAAATAATAGTATTTACTATATTTACACTTGAGTTAAACAAACATGCTATGCCACAACCATCTTGATATGCAATGTTTTGAGAGATAGTTACATTTTCTAAACTTGGATTGGAATTATCGAAACATGAAATGCCACCACCATTTCCTAAAGTGGTATTTTCATAAATTGCAACTCTATATAAAGATAGATTTGATGAAGAATAGCAGTGAATTCCTGCTCCATAGTTAGTGGAGTTATTATTGGTTATATAAAGGTTCATTAAGCTTGGAGAGGAATTATAACAGTAAATTCCTCCACCATAGTTAGCAGAACCATTAGTAATCGTAAATCCACTTAAGATAGCTGTTGAGTCTTCTCCGTTGGCAAAAGTCACCACACTACCATTCTGATTACCATTAATGATTGTACTATCAGTATATGATAAGCTATCGGGATATAAAAGTAAGAGAGAGCTAACCACAATATTTTTTCCATTAAAGTTGATGTTTTCAACATAAGTATCTGGTTGGACCAGAACAGTATCACCAACTGATGCTGAATCGATTGCTGCTTGTATGGTTAAACAGCTATCAGGGACATTGATAATAGTTGCCATCGCAAAACTACTATAAAGAATCAAGACAGCAACAATAAATAAGAATTTTGTTTTCATTTTTTCTCCTTTTTTTATTTTTTTTAAATAAAGTATTATTTCATAATTAGGCATCTCTTAATAATCTTATTATCACCAAATGTAAGTTTATAGAAATAGATACCTGAGTTCAATTTACTAATATCCCACTTAAGGGAATAATCACCAGGCTCTTTGAAATTGTTGACCAGTGTTTCAATAAGCTGACCTTTAATATTATATATAGCAAGATGGACATAACCAGATACTGGTAATGAATAACTAATGGTTGAGGTTAAATTATTAGAGATTGGATTTGGATAATTTTGTCTCAAATCAAAGGTTAATAACACATCTTCAGTAGATTCTTTTAATGTAATCATTATTGGATTTTCAGGTTTTCCAATCATAGAATCATTTATGAAAGTTATTTTTTCATTACTTTCATATAGAATACCATTTTCGGTTTCATAAACTCTGAAGTGTAATTCTTCATTATCTTCATTTCCAACAACTGTAAAGTACCAAAACCCATTTTCCCATCTCCCAATTGATCGACAGTTACCATTTTTATCGAAAACACCAGCAATGTAGTTATTATTAATAATTTCATTGTTGATTATTAACTCAGCCAGGATTATCATATTTGATTTGGTTCCTGATATAATTTCCCAACCAGCAGAATTTGCATAACTATCCATTGTCTCAACAAATAGGGGGATAGATTTTGTAGTAGTTGCACCCGGATATGTAAGGTAAACAATTTCTGTCAGAGTATTATCTATCTTTATTTTATATCCCACTTGAGGTTCAATTAAAAGTAAATCACCTTGCCAGATACCATCGGAATAAACTGCAGATTGAGTTTGTGTTTTAATCACAGTTGCATTTCCTTCAATACTTACTAATGCTTCTTCCAATGAGAGAGCCACCTGAGGATAATATGCAATCCAGTTCCAACCAAAACCTGCAGGATTTAGAGGAATAGGATAAATAATAGGGTTGATTTTTGATCCAGATATTTCAAAATCATCAAATGCATCTATCATATATATAAGATAAGCGTCCCCTTTTGTAAGATGAGTCAGATCACCAATCCAGACACCGTTCAGAAAGGTCGTGGATTGATATTGACTTTTAATCTGATAGATATTGTTTCCAAGAGGAGCAAAGGCTGAATCAATAAAAGCTTCTGTTGGAATTATGTTAAGTGATGTCCAGTTCCAACCTTCCATTAAATTAAATACCTGCTCTGTTTGTGGTGCCAGAAGTTCAAAATCAATACTATTATCATCAGTACAATCTTCGAAGATAATCGTTTCATAACAGTCATAAATACTGTCTGTTTCTGTGTTATATACTTTAAAACTTATTATTTCTGTTCCTGAATTATTATTACTTACAATGCTGAAATACCAGTATCCGGGTAAACTCCAATAATGATAATCAGTACACCAGAGAGGGTGATTACCTTCTTGCCAGACAGCTATTCCTCTACAGTCTGATACTCCTCCGGGACCAAATGCACCTAATTGATTACTTTCAGTTTGACTAAGAAATGTACCGTCATATGTTACAGTTGCATATACTATCATAATAAATAGAGTTCCATCGATAATATCCCAGTTTAGGAGTGTCATATCAATGCCTATAGTTGTTTGATCAGGTAGAACAATTACATCTGGAATAGTTACTTGAGTATATCCTTCTAAGAAAGCAGTAACATCATAAGTTCCATTTACTATTGTTAATGTATAGACACCATTTGAATCGGGATGAACCGGGTCAAAACCAGGAACACTAACTTCTACATCTTCCACATTACCAGGACCATTCTTAAGGGTAACAGTTCCTGATATATGACCTTCGTATGTTATAGGTTGTAAATCGAAATCGTAGCCAGATATAGTTTGCATAGGTTGAACAACTACACTGTCATGAGTTGAATCAAGATAACCAGCAAGATGAGCTGTAATATCATATATTCCCGGAGCTAATTCGTAATCATATTCATAATATAAGTTAAGAACTAAATAGGGATAGACAGGATCTATACCATCAGCAGATATTTCTACATTTACTATTTCAGGATCTAAACCATCGCCATTAAGACTGACTATTCCCTTAACATTCCCAGGATGAATTTCATCCATTTCAAAATCAAGTCCTGATACCAATTCTCCGGGATTAACAA
>JAGMCF010000149.1 GCA_023129415.1 Candidatus Cloacimonadota bacterium | reverse complement strand
ATACTCTCAATAACCTTATTCTTTCCCGAATAGACAGAATGGAAGAGAGATTAAGATTACTTTTGCAAAAAGCCAGCGTAATAGGGAACTCATTTTTACAATCCATCTTAGAAGCAATCGAAAAAAGATTGGGTAATGATGAACCAATACAACCAGAACTTTCTGAACTCATTAATCTTGATTGGTTTATAAAAGAAAAGGAACTAGAAGAATCTGATGCACAATATATATTTAAGCATATCCTTGCTTGTGATGTTGCATATCAAACAATTCTTAATTATAATAAAAAAATCCTACATAAACTTATTGCTGAATTTGTAGAAGAGAGATTTAAAGATAATAAAGAATATTATGTCTTTCTTGCTAATCATTATGAAAAGGCAGAAGTTACTGAAAAAACAATTGAATATCTTGAAAAAGCTGGAGATTATGCAAAAGAGAATTACCAAAACGGGTTGGCAATCGCTTTTTATGATAAACTTCTTAAAATTTCTGATTCGCAATTAGTAATTTCTGATTCGAAATTGATAGATATTATTCTCAAAAAATGTAATGTTTTACAACTAATCGGCAAATGGAATGATGCTGAAATGGGTTTCAAAAAAGCATTATCTTTATCTGAAAAACTAAAAGACAAGAAAAAAATCGGAACATCTATTGGATCTTTGGGTTGGCAACTATATTTAAAAAGTGAATATGAAAAAGCAATGGAGTGCTACGAAAACCAGCTTAAGATAGCAAAAGAATTGGGGGATAAAAATGTAATTTCAATGATTATTGGGCATATGGGGGTTATTTATTGGGAAAAAGGCAATTACAATAAATCCATGGAGTGTTACAAGAAGCAGTTAAAAATATCAGAAAAATTTAGAGATAAGAGTGGGATTTCAATAGCTCTTGGACATATAGGACTTATTTACTGGGAAAGAGGTGAATATGAAGAAGCGATGAAGTATTATGAAAAAGAACTAAATATGAGTCGGGAATTGGGAAATAAAAAAGGAATTTCAATAGCAACTGGGAACATGGGGAATATTTATGCAAAGAAAGGCAACTATAATAAAGCGATGGAGTGTTATAAGAAGTCATTAAAAATTTTTGAAGAATTGGGAGATAAGAGTGGAACTTCAACAGCAGTTGGGAATATGGGAATTGTTTACAAAATCGAAGGAGACTATAATAAAGCGATGAAATGTTATGAAAAACAGTTAAAAATCTGTAAAGAATTAGAAGATAAAAGTGGAATATCATACACATTTAGTAATATTGGAAGTGTTTATAGAGCTAAAGGGGACTATGGTAGAGCAATAGATTATCATAAAAACGATTTAAAGATTTGTGAAGAATTAAAAGATAAAAGAGGAATTTCATATGCAGTTAGTAATTTAGGAAATGCTTATAAAGACAAAGGAGACCCCCAAAAAGCGTTGGAGTGCTATGAAAGAAGTTTAAAAATAGCAGATGAATTGGGAGATAAAAAGAGAATTTCAATAGCAGTTGAGAATATGGGAATTGTTTACTCAGAGAAAGGTGACTATGATAAAGCGATGCAGTGTTATGATAAGGCCATATTTATTGGAAAAGAATTGGGGATTAAAATCGTTTTATCAGAATACTTAATTGATAAAGCAGAATTATTATTTTTACTTAAAAAATTTGATGAATCGAAAATCATTAATGAAGAGGGTTTTCAGATCGCACAAGAAGTTAAGGAGAAAAATAATATTTTTAGAGCAAAAGTTCTTTCAGCAAAGATAGATTTTGCTCTGGCAAAGGATGATACATCTCAAAATAATGCCATTTCTAAACTACAAGAAATGCTTTCAAAAACGGAAGACGATGAGGAAAAGGCTACACTCAATTACGAATTAGGAATTATGAATGAAGAATTAAAAAAAGAAGATATTTCAAAGAAATACAAAGGTGAAGCATTAAGATTGTATAAGGAACTTTATAAGAAAACTCCTAAGTTTGAATATAAAAAGAGAATTGAGGAGTTGAAATAGTAGTTTAAACCATAAATTATTCAGGAAGAAAGAAAGATTAGATGTGAAAAATAAAAATATATATGCATTAGTGGACTGCAATTCCTTTTATGTCTCATGTGAACGAGTATTTCAACCAAAGCTGATGAATAAGCCGGTAGGTGTCTTATCAAATAATGACGGCTGTATTGTTTGCTTTATCAAAAGAATTGAAAGCCCTGGGCGTACCAAGGGGAGAACCTGGTTTCAAAATAAGGCACTTGATAAAGAAACACGATATAAAATTATTTTCCTCCAATTATAGCTTATATGGAAATATGTCTTCACGTGTAATGGATACGCTCTCACAATTCTCTCCGGATATAGAAATTTATTCTATTGATGAAGCATTTTTATTATTAAATGGTTTTGACTATTTGAATTTAACTGAATATTGCAAGATCATTAAGCAAACTGTTGAGCAATGGACAGGCATCCCGGTTTCGATAGGGATTGGACCAACTAAAACATTAGCAAAAGTAGCGAATAGAATAGCCAAGAAATATAAAAAATTTAATGGAGTATTTGATATAACTGATCATCCAAAAATAGATAAGATACTTGAGATAACCGAAGTTGAAGATGTTTGGGGTGTAGGTAGACAATATGGGAAAATGTTACGAAGAAATGGGATATACAATGCACTACAACTATCAATGCAGCCTGATGGATGGATCCGGAAGAGTATGACAGTCGTAGGACTTAAGACTGCTAAAGAACTGCGTGGGATATCATGTATTGATCTGGAAACTGATATACCGGCAAAGAAGCAGATAGTGTGTTCTCGTTCATTTGGTAAACCTGTTGATACATTTGATGAGATGTTTGAATCCGTTTCTGATTATTGTACTAGAGCAGTTGCAAAATTAAGAAGGCAGCATTCAGTTGCTTCTATGATTACAGTATTTATTGGCACTAATCGCTTTAAGGATGAACCACAATATAGTAATTCAGCTACAGCACGTTTATTGAGTCCATCAGCATATACACCAGATTTTTTAGTTACTGCGCACAGACTATTAAAAACTATTTATAAAGATGGCTATAATTACAAAAGAGCAGGGGTGATGATTGCTGATATTATGGAAGAAAAAAGTGCGCCATTAAATATATTCAATACAGAATATGTTGGTGGGAATAAAAAGGATTTAATGGATTGTATCGATACGATAAATACGAGGTGGGGTAGAGATAACATTTCATTTGCAAGCTCTGGGATAAAGAAGAGCTGGTCAATGAGACGGGAACTGTTGTCACCACGATTTACTACGAATTGGGATGAGTTACCGGTAGCGATTGCTTGATTAAATTGCTTTGGGTGTTTCAATAGGGGAGTTGTAAAAAGAAAGACAAGAGTTTCCTGAATTAATAAATAAAACCTCTATCAAATTTCTATTTCAAAAGTTCCATCCTTTTCAATGATACTTTTTACCTTTACTCCCTTAATTTTTTGGCTTATTAGATTGTTAATATTTATTTGTATAATATTGCCCTGTATATTAAGTTCATAATATTTAGGTACCTTTTTTAGAAATTCTTTCATAAATTTCATCAATATTTTTATCGGTACCTTTGATTCAAGCTCAATCATTAAAATGTCATGTTCAAAAGACCTTATGTATACAAAAACATCAAAATTTGGGAGAAGTTTGCCAAGATTAATTCTCAACTTTAAATGATTATCTTTTGTATCAATACTTTCAATCTGTTTTGGTAGATGTTTGATATTTAATTTTGCTATCTCTATTATTTCAGATAGGGTGAATGTAAGTTTTGCCATAAGTTTTATTCAAATAGTTACAAACAAATTTATACCGACTAAAGAAACAATTTTATAATAATAGCTATCAACATAATAAATTGAATCCCGTAAATAAAAAGGTGTATTTTATTTACTTTTTCTATTTTACAAGAAATTTTATTCTCGTTATCATTTATATATTTTGATAATTTTTTTTCTAAATTCTCATTATCGCTATCAATATTATCAGATAATTTTTTTATACGGCGTTTGATTTTGTAACTGTTCCGCAACTCAAGCTTCATTTGATCGTTTACTTTATTTTTTATTTCCAAAAGATAATTGTTTTCATATTTAGAAAGTTTATCTTTTAAATATTTACAACTTTCTTTAAAGTCACTAATTTCTTCATTGATTTGAGTAGTATTTCTTTTATTTTCAAGTACATCATCTGATATATCAGAAATATCCGTGTCTATTTTTTTTAAGCTTTCATTCATAGTTACTATTTTTGAAGTTAAAGAATCGGTCTTTTTAATGATTTTATCAACAAAAAGCTGTTGTAAAAGTTTATCTAATTCTTGTTTTGCTTGCTCGTTAACTTTTACTAATTCTTGTTTCGCTGGTTTATTAAATTTTTTTCTCATCATTGTACTCCAACAATTTTTCTATATTCACTTTCTATTAAAGAAATATAAAATAGATCTAAAATTTTTAATTCTGATTTTCTTGATTTGGAATTAATTTTATTATTAATATTAATTATCTCTTTATTGAATTCTCTATTAACAAATTCACAAAATCTTTTTGCGGTTTCTAAATCTTTATCTGCTTGCCCCTTATATTTGCCATATTTGGATTTAATAGATATAATTTCCTTAGTAATTTTATTTTTAAATTTTTCTAACTCATCTATCTGATATTTATAGTTTTTAATTTTTGTTTCAATTTCTTTCTTTTGATCTTTATAATCCGAAAAATGTTTTTTTATTGTTTTTTGAACATGCGATTTTATTGTTTTTTCGATTTTTCTACTAATTGATTTGCATGAGTTTCTACATTCTTTTTTATCAGATATAAATTTTTTATTTGAATAAAATAACTTTGATAAAAGCTTGCGTCGATTATGTAATTGTTTGATAGTTGATTGATATTCTTTGGTTTGAATTAGATCTCTTAAGTTTAGTTTTTTGATTCTATTATTGTGATATTTATTGTTGAAATCTTCTATATATTTTTGTGCTTTATAAATAATATTATCTCTATATTTATTTAGTTCTTTTTTCAAACAATCAGCCGTCCTTTTTTTACAATTTTCAAAATTTGGTGTTTCAATAGAGTCAAATCTCTCTTTCTTCAGATCTTCTATTATTTCTTTTTTAGTGTTCAAATCTTTTTTTTGTTTATTCTTGTTTTTAATACCCTTTTTAAATTCTTTAATTTTTGAAATATTTTCCTTCTTTTTATCTTCTTTTTTCTTTATTCTTTCCTTAAACTCATTTTTTTTTGGTTCAATAATTTTTTTTATTGATTTATAATATTTAAAACAACAGGTTAAATGGTTGTATTCGTTAGAAGAATCATTTATATCTTTTATTAATTCACTTTCATATTTAGTAAACCAATCTTTTACTCTATTATAATAATCTTTATCCAATTTCATACCACTCTCTATACTAAAATCTAATGGGTAAATTGTTACTTTATTATCCGGTATATCCTTAGAAAATTTTTCATTAATAAATACCATTAAATCTTCTTTACAACAAATCTCATTCATCTCTATTTTTTCATTTATAGAGCCAGTAGTGGCTGTATGTGTTAAAACAACTCTAAATCTTTCAGGAAAATCTTGCCAGTCGTTAACTTCCGGAATATTCAATTTATCAAAATGGGCTATTTGATCGACCCTGTCTACCAATAATATTAAATTTGCACTTGGAACTAATTCGTGTATAATTTTCTCTACATATATCCTCTCATTTTGATTACAGCTTTCAACACCTGGTAAATCAATAATATTCACATCCAATGCTTGGGTCTTTTGTTTAGTAAAATATTTAGATGGGATCTTTATATATATTACTTTAGATAATGTCTGTTCTTTCCTATCAACTCTATTTTTTAATTCTATTAGTTTGGAACTTATTTGTTTAAGATTTGATTTTTGGGGTTCTTTATCTGTGTCTGTATAATAATAAAAATGTTCATCATCGGATTTTTGGTAAACCATTGATGTTTTTGTTGCAGGATTACCGTGCTTACTTCCTGCTCTAATTAATTTATAGATTATTTGGAAATAATCTTTATTGATTCCTAATAATTTTAAGCTTAATGTAGTTTTTCCAACCTGGGTATTACCATAAAGAATAACATTAACATAACTATAATTCTCATTTGTTGAAAGTGCCTTAAAATCATTATTTTTTAAAGACTTAATAAATTTATCTTTAGCTCTATAAGCCCAATCTAACCGTTTTTGATAGAGTTCGCTCCATTCCTTGTCTATAATCAAATAGCACCTCCCGCATTTTATGTCTTGAATATTCAGCATCGGATAAAGCTTTCAGAATTCGTTCTTTATAAGCAGTGCTGATATCAATCTTATATCTATCATAAAGTCTATTCTTTACTAATTCTCGAATATAATTCATCATTGAGTCGTAATTTTCCATATATTGAGAATAATACTGATCTTTGATTGATAAAAGCATATCTCGTGCAACATAGGCATCCTTTATGTCCATTTTATTTAGTTGATTAATGACACATACCATTAGTATACCAACTCCAATTACTGCAGCGGCACTTAAAGCAATTTTAGTTGCAAGAGCTGTGGGTAATCCAAATTTTATTAATATATTCGATAAGATGTTAAATTCACCATCTGGAATAATATCTATTCCCATTATAGAAGCCAATCCTCCAAGAATCAATCCATTTTTTGCCCTTAAAAAAACGAAATTGTCAACAATTTCAGTAATGTTTTGTTCAGGTTTAATTGTTTTTTTATCTATATCTATTAATTCAGGAAAAATTGTAAATATTCTAAGAAATTCCATTGCCAAAACTGGAATAAGTGTTAAGCTTTTTTTATACCCTTCACTTGTCAATTTTTCACCGGAATTTTTCCCATGAAATATTATTGCATAATCATTTAAAATGCTGTCATCAATTTTATAATCCCCTCTCCCATCTGAATCATAATTACCTAATAATTTATTTCTGTTATTATTTTTATCATAAGATATAGGTAATTGGTTATGTAAAGTAAATTCTTTTGAAAGAAGGTTGTTTAATACATAGGTTTGTGATTCGAGAGGACTATATTCGTTTGAAGTTTCCCAACATTTCTTTATATCTTCTCTGAATTTTATCATATCCTTTAAAGATCTTCTTACAAATATTTTGATAACTTTCTTGGTCCGTTTTTCCCCAGCAATCATATTTTCTGCATTTTTAATCGGCTTAGAAACATATGCATCTAACGATTTCTTCGTTAGTATTGAATATGTTTCTCTAACTTTTTTAATACCCTCATCAACAAATTCGAGAAATTTATTTACATTGATTTCTTTCAATTCATTACTTATATCTATAATACTATTGTCTCTTTTAATTTTTGATAAAATAATTCCCAAGTCACTAAGAAGCAAGTTGTCTAAATTATCTATTTGTGATTTTCTGAAGTTCTTTTCTATAGCTGAATATTTATCTAAAGAATCTACGAGCTCTTTTACCCATCCATCCCCAATTCTGTTTTTTAATCCCGTGCAGATAACTCTATCTTCTTCATCTTTGCAAATATTCAATCTATTTATTACAGTCTGCTTCAATTCAGCGTTTTCATCTTCACTTTCATCCGAATGGGAAAGCACATAAATAGGTTTGGCTTTATCAAAATTATTCTGGATTTTATTTAACAGTTTTTCATTTTTCTCTCCAGCAAAAGAAGTATTAGTGAAAACAAATAGACAAGTAGCAGCAGAAGTCAATGAATGTTCAGTTAATTGTTGCCATTCGTTTTCATCATCTTCAACTCCAGGAAGTAGTATAAATGATTTATATTCTGGGGCATTAAACACATTAGAATTTAAAGGAAATTTTAATTCTAATAGGATGTCATTAATCTTTGGATTCAATGTAATATTATTAAATTCGTCAACTGTATTTATTCTTTCATCTTTGATTTCGTAGCCAAATTTATCAGTTTTCTTAAGTTTCTTAACCCATAATTCCATTTCCTTAATATCACATTCTGTTATCATTATGGGTAATTTCTCTCCACGACCAATATTTTCAGGTAAGATGTTTGCAGGTAGATCATATAATTGCTTAATTAATGTTGTTTTACCTACACCTTGCAAGCCTGATACAGCTATTGTATATTTATCAAAAAAAATCTCAGAAATTAATGTTTTTCTTAGAAATATTTTTAAATCTTCTTCAATACTTTCGTTATTCAATATTAAAGAAGCTCTTAGTAATTTCATGATTACCTTGTTAAAGTTTTTTAACATTACTTCTGGCGTAATTGGTTTTTTTTCAACTTGGTTAATTAGTTCTAACATAATACCTCCATAATTTTATTTTTCATTTATACCTATGCTTTCTATCATCAATACTGAGACATATAAGATTTTTTCTCATATATACTCTTTATCACAATTATTTGTTGCCTTTTCGGTTTTATATATTTTTTAAATTTTTTTAGTTGTTCCTGATAATTCGAACTATGCCTGATTCTCAAAACCTTCCATTTTATTACTCGTTTAGTTTTAGTTAAATCTATTAAATAAAAAAGGACGCAACATTCATTACGCCCTGAATAGAGGTATCGTCAAACACCCACACTGCAAGACATAAGAAAGTGCGTCCATAATGGACGCATGCTTTCTAATTGTTCTGCAGTGTTTTATTAATTGACGATTTCCTATTCAGAACAAATAAAAATTATGCGATATTATTTATTTAATTCTATTTAATTGATATGCTATGTCATTAAAGCTCTCCTGAATTTGATTTGTTGTAAAACAAAATTTCTTAAAATTATTGTCAATATTCTTTTTCAATTTTTATAATTTAATAATATCTTCATATTTCTTTATTCCATCATCAACCATCATTTGAAATTAATTAAAAGACTTTCTTCAATATTCTGATATCGTATGTTGCTAAACAAATTAATATCACTTCAAATAGTTAATGTTTATTAATCCACTAACATTCTAAAAATGCCTTGTAGAGCCTTATTTGATATCAATTATAACAAATTATTGATTACCTACAATCTTTTCCTCAATCACATTCCCTTCTTCATCATACTTTATCCATTTTGTTATCTTTTCATCTTCAATAAAGAATACTTCCATTTTTATCAGTCCATTACTATAAAATATCAATTTGCATACTTTCAATAAGTGTCTCAATTTAAAGTTCCGATTGTGTTTTAGTTTTGAGTTCCGTTAACATTCAATGTTATGTTTGTACTATCCGATAAATTTAAGATATCTCTTTTTAATTCTTTTATAGCATGCCTTTCACATGGTTAATATCTAAAAAAAATGTTAAATATTTCTATTGAATTTAGATTTCTCTATCATAAATTCATGCAGCAAACCGAATTTTTGAACTTTCGAAGGATATTAGAAATTGTCGAACTCATAAATTATATATCCTATTCTAATAATAATGAAGGAGATATGTAAATAAAAAGCCTATCTACCATATAGCAGATAGGCTGTATAATTTTACAGGTTGAAGATTATCGCATTAATATCATCTTCTTGATGAATGTCTTATCTTTAGTCGTCAATTTATAAAAGTATATTCCTGAACTCATATCTTTAGCATTCAACTCAACAGCATGATACCCAGCAGGTTTATGAGCATCAACTAAAGTTTCAACTAATTGACCCTTAATGTTGTAAATCATTATTTTTATATTGCTGGCTTTAGGTAAAGAGTAACTTATAGTTGTCCCGATAATATCGGGATTAAATGGATTGGGATAGTTTTGAAATAGCACATTGTTAGTAGATTGATTTTGCCGATACTGCCACTCATACGCTCCCATATCAATTCTACCATTAACTATTCTTGGATTTCCATCCAAGTCAATTTCTGGTAGATTGAGTCCTGTAGTGTCCGGATTACCAGCATCTATACAAGGTGACTTTGTTGAATCTTGCATCGGATAGTTAGTCCATGTTAGATGAAAATCTCCATTTAATGTATCAGCAAATAATGGGTAGTCATATATATTCCCACCAGCATTTATACCTTGTGAAGGGAAACCTCCTTCTATACAACAATAGGAAATGATAGGATTACTTTGCTCACCGAAAAATTGAAAATTATAACTATTTCCCCAAATTATATTATTAGCAACATATGGAGAACAATGGGAACATTCGATACCATAGCCGTAAACACCTATATTATATGCGATAGTATTATTTAAAATTTCATCATTATAAAATTCCCCTCTAATTCCAGCCTCATTCTTTGATATATCATTATTTATAATCATACCCAAAGAGCTATTTAAATAAATGCCCTCTCCATTATTAGAAATTCTATTATTCATTATATAACATGAACCACCTACTATGCAAATACCACAACCATTATCAAAAAAATAATTATCAATTATATTTGGAGAAGAGTACAAGCATCCAATGGCACCATCGTTATTATGAAAGAAGTTATTAGTTATTGAAGGAGAAGCAGAACTACACTTAATTCCAAAAACTGGATAAGGATAAGGATTATGAACATTCTTAACTGTAAATCCTATAAAGACAGAAGAATTATCTTCTTCATTCATAAAAGTTACAGCATTTAAACCCTGAATTGCATCAATCACTGTTTGAGATATATAACTT
This sequence comes from Candidatus Cloacimonadota bacterium, assembly GCA_023129415.1. Taxonomy (GTDB): domain Bacteria; phylum Cloacimonadota; class Cloacimonadia; order JGIOTU-2; family JGIOTU-2; genus JAGMCF01. The sequence continues at coordinate 2,556 of JAGMCF010000149.1, read as the reverse complement.
GTATCCTGTGTTGTTAAGAATAATGAAGCAACTGTAATGTTCTTTCCATTATAGTTAATATTTTCAACATAAGTTCCGGGTTGAACAAGCACAGTATCACCATCTATAGCAGCATCAATTCCTTCCTGTATAGTAATGTAATCTCCACTTCCATCCCAATTCACAGAAATCATCGTTGCATTCAATCCTGTTACACTAATAAAAAGTGCAATTAAAAGTAAAGATATACTTCTCATAATAATCATCCGAATTTTTGCCTTTCGCTTTTTACTTTTTACCTAATTAATATCATCTTCTTTATAAATGTCTTATCTTTAGTGGATAATTTGTAGAAATAAATACCATTAGCAACATCCTTGCTGAGCATGTCCTTTCCATTCCACGTTGCAAAACCTTCTTGTGGAGAATTACCTTCATGAGTTTCAAGAGTATTTATTAGCTGACCTTTAATATTATAGATTTTTATCTCAGTGTCCTCTACTTTTCTATGGCTTAGAGAAAAAGAAATTGTTGTTGAAGAATTGAAAGGGTTGGGATAGTTCTGGTTCAATTTGGTAGATATAAAAGGAACATCATCAACACCTGATCCTATTATAGTAAGTGTAACCGGAATAGTAATTGTACCCACATCTGGTTCAGATGTAATCAAAATTTCAGTTGAAAGAATTGTTCCAATTTCTTGCCCACTGCTGTTGAATTGAATTGGAAAATCATAACTATCTCCAGGTTCTACCGTGCCAGACATTTCTAGTAATACTATCCAATTTTCATAAAATCCCAATTCATAACCAAACAGTATATCAGGTGTGCCTTGTGCTAATCCTCCAAGAACCCAAATGCCAGGTACAATATCTCCTGATGTAAACAGCCCACCAGCTATGGTGCCAGGAAAATCTCCACTTACACTGTGGGTTACTCCAGTAAGAGCTAAAGTATTAAGATCATACTGCTCTACCTGACATCCATCTCCAGTTGTAGTACCTGTGAATATCCATAAGTATGGTCCACCAAAGGTTATATTATCATACGTAGAACCATACATACTTGGTGGTGCATAGATAGTGTTAAGCACATTACCTGACCTATCTACAAGCTTCAAATCATCTGACCAGTTATTTACCCAGAATGCATCATTATCTTCATCATAAGCAATAGAGCGAACAGCTACAGGACACGGGATTGTGCTAACTAAAGTCTGAGTATCAAAATCCATTTGCCAGATGTAATTACTTGCATCACTACCATAGAAATAGGTACCATCATATGCAAGGTCTCTTAAGTTTATTACTCCAGGAATATAGAATATCTCAATAAAGTTACCCTCTATGTCAAACTTCGCAATTTCTCCACTTCCATTCCATTTTGTAGTATACAGATAATTTCCATCAGTTTCTGCTGATACCAAGCCAACTAAACCAGAAAGAGTATCTACATCATACGCAAATAGAATATCCAATGTATCCTTTGCAGGTGGATAATTTGAAGTTGTTTGATAAGGACATTCTTCTACATAACTACGATGATTAATTAAAGTGTTACTTAATTTTGGTTTTTCTGATGGGAGAGAATTGTTATTATTCAGTATATTTCTTTTATATGATTTTTTAAAATTATAGTTTGTATGCCAATCTAATGGTCCATCCCCATCATTGCTTATAGTAAGATAAACATTAAGAGTATCATCTGGAACCATAACTGTATCAATAAATGTCGGACTTATTGACATAGTTGGAGCAGTCATTATCATATCCAATATAGTTGTTTGATTAGAAAAGATCTCAATATCTTCTTCAACCATAACATTATAATGGTCTAATTTAAATATAATATCATAAGTATTTTCCATTATAGGTTCAATTAAATATTCTCCATTTATATTTGTTAAAACATTATAACATAGATACCCTCCATTAGTTTCTGCATGCACAGAAACGTTTTCAAAAGGATTACCAGAATTATCTGTTACGATTCCTTGCAATGAGCCATAATAAGGAGTATATAGAAAATCTAACCATATCATATAAATATACCAATAATTGAAATTATATGTATCATCTCCATGTGAGCGGAATTTCAATTGAATTGTCTCTCCTGCAAATTGATCCATATCTGTAAATACCCAATCAGTTCCACCTGAAGAACCCCAGTCATCATTCAGATCCAAATCCCACTCAAATATAATTGTCTCCTGTCCATCATGTATTATCCATATTTCCATCACTTCGCTTGAATCTGGACTATAATCATTTATATACATACTTATTGTCAAATCATAAATATAAGTTGTATCATTAGGTAGTATTATTTGAGGGGATATTAATGACATATCATAATTGGGTACTGAGGGTGACCAGTTTAATACAGCATAACCTGGAGACCATGCCCAATTATTAGGACTTATCGGATCTGTTGTCCAACCTGTTAAATGCCAATTAACATAAAAAAATTCAGGTTCAGGACCAACACCATGGGGTATTGCTGTACAAGTATCTGATGGTTCCGATTCACCTTCAGAATATACTGCTGTTACCCAATATGTATATTCAACACATACAT
>JAGMCF010000148.1 GCA_023129415.1 Candidatus Cloacimonadota bacterium | reverse complement strand
TTCGTTTTGCAGATTCTATTCTTGAATTTCTATAGATTTCATTCTCTTCAAAATTGGTAATAAGTTTTAGTGTCTTGTCTTTTGTAGTTTCATTTCCTTTGAAAATTAATTCAGAAATTCTGACAAAGTCATTTTCTGTAACTTTGCATAGGATTGATATTTCTTCATTATTTATGGATAGACTATCTATTGCAACTTCACAGAATGGATAACCTTTCTCTCCATAAGCATCGACAACGGATTTCAAATCTGCATTTAGCTTTTCAATAGAGAAAGGCTGACCGGATTTTGTAGAGATCATTTCTTTCAATTTATCATTTGAAAAATACCGATTGTCAGAGAAATTAATATCTAATACTATAAGTTTATAATTTTCGAGGATTTCAATTTTAATATTTACAAATTCTCCAGATGCATCTGGAATAACTTCTGGTGGAAGTATTTGTGTTAAATAAAATCCTTTATTTTTATAAAGTTGAAGCACATTACTAAGATTATTATTAAGCTCCTGATAAGAGAACTCATCTCCTTCCTTTATTCTTAATGATTTAAGAATTTCTACTTGAGTGAAGTGCTTATTCCCTGTGATTTTGATGGATTTGATTTTGAGGGATTGGGCGTTTAATAAAGGGAAAAAAAGAAGGAAGAATAGGAATAAAAAAGTAACAATGGATATAATTACAAGCAGATTTTTATAATATATGTGAATAATCAAGTTTATGGTCGTTAAAATTCTTTTAAGTATCAATTATAATTGATAAGTATATTTTCTATTAATTTTGTAAAATCTTTGTAGTTAATTATTTTTGTGTTGCCAAATACTTTTAGAATTAATAAATCTTCATCTCCTGTTATTAGAAAATCTACTTCTCCATCTTTTGCTGTTGATAGTAAGTAATTGTCCTTTGGGTCCCTACAAATCGTAATATTTGACTTAATCTCAATTTCCTTTGATACTTCTTCAATAAGATCAAGAAATTCTTCAATCTGTTCTTTTGAAAAGTATTTGTTGAATTTTGGTCTATTTAAAACTTCTATCAATTCTTCAAGTTGATTTTTGCTGAAGATAACCTTTACTATATGTTTATCCAGAAGCTCTAATAGACCTTGTATGTGTTTACCGATAAGGAATGAAATCCAGATATTGGTATCTATGATAACTCTAAATTGTTTATTTTCTTTTTTCATATCTTTGTGCTCTAACAGCTTCTACTTCCTTTGTAATCTCATCGAATGGTAGTTTATTAGTTTTTAATGAATCCAAGAGCTTTTTGAATCTCTTTTTAAATGTGCTTTCTTTAAGTTCTTTTAAAATATTAACTTTATCTTCAAATTTTAACTGTCTAATTAAACTGATTAATTGTTGATAATTAACCTGTATATTATAAATTTTTTGTTTCATTTTATTTTCCTTCATTTTTTTGCATTTAAAAAAATCTTTTAATTTTTAGCAAGTATTTTCTTTTTTACTTATCAATTTCATCCCACTCATTTTTATCTTTTGAGTATAAATCCTTATATTTAATCATATCACCATATTTATTATGCAGTTGACCGCAAATAGGGCATTCATAGACAGTGATTCCATTTATTTTTGTCTTTATGAGTATTGATGTGCAGACTTGGCAGGATAATTGGCTTTTCATTTCTTGTACCCTAAATTAATGGATATTTATACACTTTTACTCACTCATCCAAAAATCTTCATCTACAATTTTTACTTCCTCGTAAGTTAGCTCGTATAATTTATAAACAATAATATCAATTTGGTTTACACAAGATATGTTTTATTTGACTTTTTAAGTCATTTTCGAGTGAACTTCCTAAATACTGCAATAGTCATATATGCAATTAAGAAAACACCTAAAAAACCTTCAAAACAAGCGAGTAATCTTGCAATCCAATGTAAAGGAGCAAGATCACCATAGCCTATTGTAATAAAAGTAACAATACTGAAATACAAGTAATCACAGTAGGTAGTTAGGCTTCTGTTTAACATTATAGATTTGGTATTTACTATATCTAACAAATAATACAAAAATGAAAAAAAAAGCAAAACTATTGTAATACTAAACAATATTCTTCTGATGCTCGTTCCAAATTTACCTAAAATATCTAAAAAGTAATAAAGGGGTTTAATATAACATTTAGATAGTTTTCCTGAAACTTTCATATATTCAACCCAAGCTAAATCTTCATTTTCAAATTCACCATTTTTTTTGTATGCATCACAAAGCAAAAGGTATTGACTCTTTTTATTTTTAAATATTTTCTTTCTATCATTATCTTTAACAAAACCAGTGTGATCGAGTTTATCCCTTAAAAATAAGAAATTATTTGGAGTTAAAAAAAGGTAGCCAAAAATCTTTGTACCTAACATAAAAATTTTATCAATATTAGATGTATCAATAGTTGTAATATGTTTCAAATTTGAATGATTTAAGACTAAAATATTTTGATTATTTTCGGAAGTATCATTTGGCTTTTTCTGTGTTATATTCTTCTTATCAAAACTGATAGATAAATCATTATTGAAAGAATTTTTTGATAAGTCTAATATACTTCCTTTAAATTTTTCAAGTCTTAATGGAAAATTAACAGTACAATCAAGCATTTTTATTTGTTTGATAATATAAGGATTTTTAAAATATTTTTCTGGTAAAGTAGTAGTAAAGTTATCATTCAAAATAGAAGAGATAAAGACTAATGAATTGATCGAACCAAGACATAGGAATTTACCGATATTGCATACTGAAAAGTGTAAATAATCAAGATCTGTATTCATTATTGAAATATCGTTTATTTTAGCATCGTCTATATCAAACTCTTTCAATTCGCTTTTTTTATTAGGCATTGCTGAAATTGATAGCCATTCAAATTCACAGCTTCTAATTGATATTTTGTTAACATTTCTATCTTCTCGCTCTAATTCACCTTTTTTATTGGAACAATTATCAAAAGAGATACTATCCGAATCTTTGCAGTCTGAAAAATTAACTTCATTTACAAATTTACAGAAATTAAACTGCAGATTCCATATTATACAATCACTAAAAGAAAGACATTGTGCGATTTTGCTTTTAGGAGGATTATTGAAATGGCATAACCCAAAATTTACATCGATCGTAGATTTATAAAAAGAAAGATTAACAAATTCAGAATTAGAAGAGTATCCAAGAACTACACAAAAGCGGAATAAAATTTTTTTTGTAGTATTTATTTTCGTAGAATCATCCTTTAAGAAAATAAAACCATTGCTTATTGGAATTTGATCATTTTTAGTTTTCTCTGCCAATTTATTAATACTTTTATTTGTGTATAATTCATACTCATTCTCAAATACACCTTCTTTTATAAAAACTTTATTACCTTCAATCCTGTAAATAAATGACCTTTTCTGGGAAATACTGTTATATTTTTTCCATTCAGGTTTTGAATAAAGACAAATATTTTTTTCGTTTTCCATCATTTAAACCTCCAATTCCCCAATGCCCATCACACGCCCCTCAAATTAGCATAACCTGCAACCATCTTTTTAGTTTCTTTACTAAACCTAATGGTAACTTTTGCTTTTGCTCCAGAACCGGATACGTGTTGCACTTCACCCTCTCCAAATTTTTTATGAAGTTGACCACAAATAGGGCATTCATAAACAGTGATTCCATTAACTTCCGTTTTTATTAGTATTGCTGTGCAGATTTGACAGGATAAAGGTTTTGCATCTTAATAATTATAATGTTTTTTTAAATAATATTTTCCTTTTTCAGAAATTTCCCATATACCTCTTGGAGAGTCTGACCGTAAATATCCTTCCTTTACCATCCTAAGCCTTTGAAATGCTACTTGCTTTTTCCATCTCACAGTACCACTACTTAGAATTCCAAAATCTAACTCATTAAATTTATGTTTCAATTTTTGTTCAATAATTTTAAAAACTTCTCTTTTTTTCGCTCTCCCTCCCATTTCTGAAATGGCTTCTAATATTGGTAAAAGGTATTCTTTTTGCTTAATTGCACCACGAACTCTTTTAAAAGGTTTTCTTTCTGATTTAGAAATGATTTTTTTTATTTGCTCCCTTCTTGGATATGAAACAGGTTTTTGAACTTGTAATTCCGATATGATTAAATTATTTATATGTTTTGAAATAAAATTTTCTATCTGTTCATCAGTTGCTTTATAACCACAAAGCTTTTCTGTAGTTTCATTTAATAAGTCAACAAGAAGTCCATCAGGTTCAGAAATTATTTTATTCCAAGCCTTTTTAATAGTTGATTGAACAATGTTTTTCTTTTTCTGACTTGTGTAAATTGCTTCTGCATTTGTTATTGCTTGTCCTGATGAAACATTTTCTTTAGAAAGGAAATCAATAAATTTATCAGCAACATTTTCAGATTCCTGCTGAAGTAAGTCTATTGAGTAGAATTTTCTTTGTTCCCAACTTCCTTCATTTAACGGAAGATAAAACCACCATGTAATTCCATTTGTAAGAACAGCCAATTTAACTCCTTCTTGAAAGGAATAATTAAGCAACTGAGTTTGATGATTCTCTAATTCTTCACTAATTTTTTTTACTTCAATGAAAACTTTGTTGCTGTTATTAATTCTTAAAGAATAATCTACTCTTTTAGTGCCAACAGAATATTCTGGAGTAACTTCAGAAATATTAAAAG
>JAGMCF010000147.1 GCA_023129415.1 Candidatus Cloacimonadota bacterium | reverse complement strand
AATAATCTCCAATTGGATTTTCTAAAATATAGTTATGAGATTCTTCACTTCGTTCAGAATGACAAATTATTGTAGGTAGGTGAAGGTATTTCATCCTTCAGAGAATGGATAACCTACACCTACCTTTGTTTTAGCTATTCTTTAACGTATTAGGATTTATACTCTGGAGTTTTAACGAAGGAGCACCATCTTCTTAATTGCAGATTTCTTACCTGAGATTACCTTATAGAAATAAATCCCATTGCCTACTTTCCTTCCATTATTATCTTTTCCACTCCATTCAATTCTGTTTATTTTGCCTTTTGTATTTTGAATCTCAAGTTTTTTTACAAGTTGACCTTTGATATTATAGATCTTTATCTCAGAATTTTCTGCTTCTGGAGATGGAATAAATGAAATAGTAGTTGAACTTATTATTGGATTCGGATAGTTCTGATAGAGGGTAAATTCTTTTGGAAATTCAATTCCTGCTCCAGTTCCTAATCTTACAATTGCATAACTTTTGTTATCAAGAATAATTGGTTCTTTTACAAAAGCATCTATCAAATTATGATAAACAAAAGCAGGAATAATACGTTTCTCGTTTTTGCTATAAGTTGCTACCTGAAAGGTAAGTTCACCATAATCTTTAGTTCCTATAGAATCTTCATCTTCTGAGTACGCTGGGATGAATACTGGGAACCCTTCCACTACACTGGCACCGATGCATTCATCTCCAAGAAATACACCTATCTCATCTATACCAACAACAGCTTCTGTACTATCAACAAAGATTGGCATATAATCTGCTTGCTCCTGGTAAAAAAATACAATTGTTTCTGATTTTGTATAAGGATCTTTCTGTAATCCAAATCCCCAGGTAAAACTGCAATCATCTGAACAGCCAACCACATAAGATTTTCCATAGTCAACAGTGCCATATACACCCCACCATTGACCTTGTTTTTTAAACATAGCCCAATCTTCTGCTTTGATATATGTAAGGGTATCCCATACCTCGGCAAAAGCATCGTGAGGCATCTGGCTATATCCAAGGAAATAGCCAATCCAGTTCCCATATTCTGCCTCTGCTTCCAGTGTGATTACTGCATCAGAGTCTTCAAGAAAACCTGAAATAGGAAGTGTATCTTGTGCATTCATCTGGATCTTATAGCCATCTACACTGCGAAAATCTCCTATATCATTTTGCCAACCAGGAATTTGAGGATTCCACCAAATTACAGGTTCATAACTTTCAAATAGCACTTCTTCCAAATTACTCAGTATTAGAGCAAGCACAGTAAGAGCCGTATCTGCTTGTGGGGATAATGTATCAAGCACCGGGAATGAGAACCAGTTCCAACCTTCATTAAGGATTCTACAATCATAATTGTGGGTTATAGCAGGGATAGAGCCCATATCTGGTGGTGTATTGTCTTCATCCCATACTGTATTTGGGTTGCCAGTGTCTATGCAAGGACTGCGGACTGTATCGTTCCAGGCTAATGAGTAATCGTCTGCAAATAATGGGTTAGTGGTAATATTGCCATCACCCCATATTAATGTGCCATCTCCATTAATTTCTATCCCAGCTTCTCCATCTTCAATATCGGAATAGGAAATTGTAACAGTATCATTTACTCCAAGGGCAAAATAACAAAATGTACCTTGCTGTTGTGAATTATCCCAAAGAATACAATTAACTATATCCATATTTAATCCAGAAGCACCAATTGCTCCTCCTTTATATACAGAATAGTTTTTAGTTAAGCTACAATTTATAATTTCTGCATCGCAAACACTAACGAATATACCGCCCCCACTAGCATAAGCTGTATCGGCGGTAATTAAGCAACTTTTTATAGTAACTGGAACTGGGGAGGAAGTAGCATCCCAATCAACACATATTCCAGCCCCAATATCAGCAACATTTTCCCTAATTATTAAATTACTTAAGGAGGGAGTAGAATTAAGAGAATAGATCCCTCCTCCATAAGATCTAATTTCGCCATCCTTCTCAACAAGTCTCCCAGAGCCCTGTGTTATAGTAAGACCAGATAAGATTGCATTAGTATCTTCTCCATTTTCAAATGTTACGACAGACCCATTACTACCTCCATCAATTACTGTTTGGGAAATATAAGAAGTATCCTGTGTCGTAAGAAATAGACTGGCAACTGTGATGTTCTTGCCAATGTAGTTGACATTTTCGCTGTATGTGCCAGGAAGAACCAAAATCGTGTCTCCATCAACACAATAACTATGATTTATAGCTTCCTGTATAGTAGGATATTCATCAGGCACTACTCTAACATAATCATGAGGTTCAAGTTCAAAAAGTATCGTCATATCCTCTTCAATCACAACCACTGTATCAAGCACTTCATACCCATGTGCTTCTATTTTAAATAAATAGGTGTAGTTAACAAGATCTACATAGAAAAGAGCAAAAGAACCATAAGAAATACACTCAAGAGTTTTTATTAAACAATAATCATCGTTTTTATAAATTTTAACAGTAGCAATACCCGGATCACCATTTTCAAAAGTAATCATGCCCTCCACAGTGTACCATGTTTCAAAAGATACAATCTCTAAATCAATTGTATTATCACCATATCCAATAAGATGTGTTTCTTCATAATGCTCGTAACCAAACATATCAACCATAAATAAATATTCTCCTACTGGGAACAAAATACAAGATTCATAATGACCATTACTATCTGTAGAAAGTGAATCAATTACAATCACAGAATCTCCTTCTATAGTGCATATTTTAATCTGTGCATATTGAACTACAACTCCATTCGTATCACACACTACGCCTGAAACTGTGCCATAAACTTCTTCTAAAATCGGAAATTCTTCTGCATAAATATTGTACCGGGATTTAGTAATTATTCCAGTTACAGTCCCTGATTCCTCTGGTATAATTTCCATACTATCTTCTGTTGTGCTTTGCCAATCATTATTATTCACTCTTGCCCAAAGCATACAACTCTCTTCTTCAACATAAGAGTGCAATATTCCAGGAAAGTTTATAGCAAATGTATCACATAAACCAATATATGAGGTAACTGTTAAATCAGGGTTTGTCAAGTCTAAACCACCCGTAACAACAATTGCTTCATCAAAAAGATAAAAATAATCATCAGGTTTCCAACCTCTAATTCTGACAAACTCATCTCCACCATAATCTGCTCCAAAATTGAGAACACAAACACCATTATCATCAGTTATTCCTGATGTAACATCACCAAATACTCCTGGACCATACACTTCTACATTAACAGATTTAAATGGGGTCCCATTTATTTGATATACAGAAACTGTAACCTCTGTCTGTTGATTTATAAGGATTGAGTTAGGATCTAATACTACATAGGCAGGATATATCACAGGTATTTCATCCTCATATAAATAATAATTATGAGACCAGATAGATAAGGTAGCAGTGCCAGTATCAGCAGGAGGATTAAAAATGGTAAGTACTGCTTTGCCCTCTGATAAATCACCTTTTGCAATGATTTCATTATTAAAATGAAGTGCAACTCTGCCGGTATCGCAATTAGCCCCAGTAATTTCAAAAGTTTGCTCTCCCAGAAACAAATTCTCATGATAGGTGGCAAGGATATAATCTGGATAATCAGTCCAGAGTTCTAAAGCAGGGTCTCCAAAAGCATTCAATTCATAACAGCAATATCTTACTGCCACATCTGACTCAATAAATGGGATAGCATGTTCTTTTGATTTTTGATTTGCACCTGCAATTGAGAAAATCTCATCGTCAAAAAATACATCTATCCATTCTCTGTGAAATATTTGTGAAGGTCCATTAGTTCCACCTGGGTAAAAAAGTCCATAACGAGAATTAGCTACAAAGGTTGTAGCTGCCGTGGGCATAGTAGAGATTTTTTCTGCAAAACAATCATCAACATAAGTCATATCAGATTTCCGGTTATCAAAAGATCCAGAATAACAACCATGTGTGTAACCATTAAAGAAATTATGATTAATACCGTTGTTTCTTATATTAGAAGTAGTTAAGTCAGAATTATAAATTTTCATACAATACTCCACATTACTATGACCATCATGGCAAAGTATGTTTGGACCGAGACTTAATAGTGTAAATAAAGAATCGCTATCCCAAATACCATTCATATCATATAAGGTAGATATATACCAATCAAGAGGGATACCAACTGTTGTGTATCCATTATTACCGCATCCTCCAATTAACTCATTCATATGTGTTCCACCCCAGGTGTAAGTTGGGTACTGCGGTGGTCCACAAAGTTTTTCTCCAACAAGCAGGGCAGATTGCACCTCATCAGCCACAGGGTTTTCAGAATACAGGATTGTCTTGTTTATGAAATTAGATATATCTGTAGAATTATTTACACAAATTCTTCCAATGTAGAATTCAGCCAAGAGGTCAGCTTCATTGGGCTCACCCCATCTATCGTCATTATCATTATTCCAATCAGGACCTGATCCGGGAGCTAAGGTTCTGTCTAAACAGGAATAATACATATCAGCAGGAATATCATATTCAGTAAGCCCAACACCAAGATCAGCAAAAAGCCCACGATGTGGAATGATATTTTCAGAAGGATTATCAGGTGCAGAGTCACCCCCAAGAAGAACAAATTGAAAGGGACTCTGGGAATACTGATCAATGAAATAATTTCGGAGTTTATCTTGATTATCAAATCCTGTATAGTTTATTAAAATATATCCAATTAATTCAATTTTTGTTTGGTATCCTTGCCTGGAATGAAAGTCTGCTAATGGTTGAAAATCATCAGAATATTCTTCTGAGGTTACTATTATGTAGTCATAAGCACTATCAGGTCTCTCTTTGGTTATATTGTAGAATGCATCTTTATCATCATAATTCTCCACAAGTATTTTGAGTCGCTTATCAATCTGTGGATTTTTAAATAAGAATTTATTAGCAGCTGTTTCAGCTGCTTCATTAAAAGCTGTCTCTACAGTAACAGTTATTGACTCGAAATAGTATAACTCACCAGTTACAGGTATGTAACTGAAAGGTGTAATTGCTAAAAAACCAACTGAGTATCCAGCAAGGTAATGGGTACTAAAATCTGTATTCTGCTTTGCTGGAAATGGTTCTGAACTCCCATAAATATCAGGATCAGGTTCAGTAAACTCATATCCACTTGTGTCACTAATAGGTACTGACCGTTGGATCGGATATACAATGTGTTCACCCAAGTCAATTTCGTTACCTTTTTCAATAAGAACATTTGTTATATTTTCATTCTGTGGAAGTAAAAAACTTATACCTCTATAAGGTAATGCAGGGTATCCGGGAGTTCCTACTACAACTCCATCGGTAATTTCTATTCGAGTAAAAATACTATCAGGAGTTAATACTGGCTCATCAAAATAATAGGTTCTTGTTATTATCTCCGCAAAACTTACACTGGTAAGGACAAGTGTAAATATTAGTATGCTTATTATCTTTTTCATATTTTCCTCCTTATCCGCCAGGCCCAATTTATCCCCGATACATCGGGGTCTCGGAGTTGGTAGATTGCTTTTTTAAAATCTCCTTTTTTGTTAACATAAATTATTCATCATATTTCATCTGGATGAATGCCTATCAACGAAATTAACCCCGTTAGATATCTTTGATATATTGGGTGATGTTTACCCGTTTGGATATGGAATGTTATCCCAGAGTAAAAAAGGTTAATGAATAACAGACATATAACGGGGTAAACATCTTTTAATGAACATCATAACATATGTAGGATGCTTGCTTATTTTAACCAATAACGTCATCAATAATTCTCAAACCAGCTGCACTTGCTTCTATAACATCGATATCTTTGAAATTTTTCTTAATCTCATTTGCAATTCGTATTCCAATACCATCATCAGTAAGAATTGGATTGCCAAGTCCAAGCACCAAAGTTTTCATTTAAACATCCATTGAATTAATATGGTTTATTTTTTTATTATATTCACTAATGAATTAGAATTTATCCTCTCTCCTCTTATTGATGACAATTCTTTCTTTTCTTTCTTTCACTATTTTTTAATTCTTGTGAATTTTATTTTTCTCTATTTCAAAATAGATACCCTTCCATCCACCAGTTTAATGACAGAAAGGCATAACTAAATGAATTTATTTTCTCCTATAAAGAAAATATATTTATTCTGAGTTTTGGGATATAAAATTCCATATAATATTATATATGTATGTTTTAAGATAAATTTGTATAGAAATAGAATGGCACATAGTGCTTGATTTTGTGTAGAAGCAGATAAATGGTCATTCACGGCAAGATGTGTTAGGAACTTATTAATTTCTTTCTCTCCCATATCTTTTGGGTGTTTTTTATTATGAAATAAAATAAATCGTTTGATCCAATTGATATAAGATTCTTCAGTGTGAATACTATAATGTTTCGCTAGTAGCATCATCCGAACCAGTTCTAATAGTTTGGGGTTTCGTTTTATATTTGTTTTATTAATAATCATTTTATTGAAAAAGAATCCACACTTTTAATATCCTTTATTATTTCCTTTCACGGTTAAACTAATTTCCCATAATGCAACATAACATCAATATACCTGCGAGAAACTTTTTTGTCTAATATAATATTCCTTCCGACTATATTTTAAATCCAGCTTCAATATGTAATTTAATCGTTTATTTAATATACTTACCATTTATGTCAAACTTTTTTTCACTCCAAAAAATATTAATTAGATTATATGGAATATTGATTGACGAATATCTAACTTTATAGGAGTGTATCCAGAGTTGAGAAGTATTTACCTATAATTATAAATTACACTCTGTTTTCACAAATTACATTAGATTTTATTGTTATTTTCCAACTTTCAATTAAGGATACACTTCAGTTAGACCTTGATTAATAAAGACATTATTCCTGTCTTTTGGGTTAACACCTCAATATTAATATGCAAGATATTAAAAACATAAACTGATAATAAACTTGCATAAAACATATAAACATATAAACAATATATATGACCAATTGATTAATTTATAGAATTTTTATAAATGCTGTCAATTAAAAATAGGTGGGTTCAAGTTTTTTTGGAAATTTATAAGTTAAAAAATTTAAATTATTGACTTAACATTATAAAAATTATACTTATTTATTGTAAAAAATGGGATACATATGCTTATTTACAATTAATCAATATTGAAAATTATCTATCAAATATTTTATATATTTTTCAATTGGTACCAAGTTAATACCATCGATGTTTGTCTAAAGTTTATCTAAAGTTTGTCTAGGTGCCAATTTATTTATGTTTTGTCTCATAAATATAAGCTTCCTTATATTATCTTGCTTTTTCTTAAAACTCATAAAGGTGCCAAGCTTGCGGAATGGATCAAAGTCAATCAATTTTCTTTTTTCCTTTATTATTCACAAATATCCCTGCAAGACTATTTATAGATATTTTCCGAAAACTCCTAAAGGTACCAAGTTGAGAGAAAAAA